>JBMOFG010000285.1:0-3567 GCA_049314415.1 Polymorphobacter sp. | reverse complement strand
CGCGCGGCAACAGCGTCTATTTCCCCGATCGCGTCGTGCCGATGCTGCCCGAAACGCTTTCGGCCGATGTCTGCTCGCTCGTCGAGCATCAGGATCGCGGCGTACTCGCCTGCCACATCGCCATCGATCCGGACGGCAAGGTACTTTCGCAACGCTTCAGCCGTGCGGTCATCCGCTGCGTGACCAACATCGCCTATGAGAATGCGCAGGCCAGCTTCGACAGCCAGACCGGCGAATTCCTGCCACTGCTCAACGATCTGTGGGCGACGTGGCGCGCGCTCAACAAGGCGCGGGCAGCGCGCGAGCCGCTGGCGCTCGATCTGCCCGAACGCCGGGTGACGCTCGATGATCTTGGCCGCATCACCGGCATCGAACTGCGCGTGACGCTCGACGCCAACAAACTGATCGAGGATTATATGATCGCCGCCAATGTTGCGGCCGCCAAGGCGCTGGAGGCGAAGAAATCCGCCTGCATGTACCGCGACCATGAAACCCCGGGCCGCGAAAAGCTGATCGCGCTCAAGGATTATATGGAAAGCTTCGGCCAGAATTTCGCGATGGGCCAGGTCATCAAGCCCGCCACCTTCAACCGCCTGATCGAACGGACGCGCGGCGAGGAATATAGCGAGCAGGTGATGGAGCAAATTCTGCGCACCCAGACCCAGGCCTATTACAGCCCCGACAACAAGGGGCATTTCGGCCTGTCGCTGGGCAGCTATGCGCATTTCACCTCGCCGATCCGCCGCTACGCCGATCTCGTCGTCCACCGCGCGCTGGTCGCCGCCTACACGCTCGGCGATGGCGGGCTGTCGGATGCCGATGCCGCATCGATGGCGAAGACCGCCGACCATGTCAGCATGACCGAGCGCCGCGCCATGGAAGCCGAGCGCGACACCACCGACCGCTACGTCGCGGCCTTCCTGTCCACCCGCATCGGCGAAACGCTCGCCACCCGCATTACTGGCGTCGCCAAGTTCGGCTTTTTCGCGCAGGTTGTCGGGCTGGGCGGCGACGGCCTGGTACCCGTATCGACCCTGGGCGACGAACGCTTCGTCTATGACGACACGACCCGGGTGCTCGAAGGCATCGAAACCGGCACGCGCTACACCGCAGGCATGCGCCTCGATCTGGTGCTGGCCGAAGCCAATCCGATCACCGGCGCGCTGCGCTTTGAACTGCCGCTCGGCGAAGGACAGACCCGGCCGCGCCATGACCGCGTCCATCGGGGCCGCCGCATCGGCCAGTCGCGGGTGCCCAAGGGTGTGCGGCGCGGGCGCTAGGCTTGCATGCCGTTGAAAGGCGGGTGCCAGCGACGATCCTGACCCCCGCTATCCGGCCCAGCGCAGCCCCAGCCACAGCGTGCGCGGCTGCGCCCGGTCGATAAGACCATCGGCGCTGACCCCCGACACGACCTGTGTATCACCGATATTTTCGACGCGCGCTTCCAGCGACAGGCCGCGCCACAGCACCAGCCGGGCGCTGGCATCAAAAGTGGTGGCCGCAGCGATACGGCGCAGATTCTGGTCATCATCGAACTGTGCGCCGAAATGACGGACGGTCACCGCGCCGCCGCGCCGCTCGCCCGTCCAGCCCAACGTAGCCGACGCGCTGATTTGCGACGCCGCCGCCGGGCGCAGGCCATCAAGGCCCGCCGCCAGTCCGCTCGCCTTGACGCGCGGATCGGCCCAAGCCAGCGACGCCAAGGCCTGCCAGCCGCCAAACTGCACGCTGGCATCGGCCTCGATGCCCTTCACCGTTACCGCATCGAGGTTGAGACGCTGCCGGAAGGCGCCGCCAGCCGCGACAAAGCCGACCTGTGGAAAGGTTGCCGGCCCGCGCCCCAGCGTCACATTGGCGATCGCGCCCTGCAATTCATTGGCATAGCCCGTCACCGACAGCCGCGCCGTCGGCAGCGGTTGCCAGTCGAACCCCACCTCCACGCCGCGCGCGCGTTCGAGATCGAGCGCCGGGTTGGCGGCAGTCGCATCGGCGCCGACGCGGAACGGCCGGTAGAGCTCGTTGGGCGTCGGCAGGCGGAAGCCCGAATAGGCGGCGCTGCGCAGCCCCAGCCCCGGCAGCGGCCGCCACAGTGCCCCGCCGCGCGCCGTGCCGCGCCAGCCGTCACGCGCCGGGGTCGCGATGTTCAGCGTTGCCGCCCCGGTATCGCTGTCGAATTCGAACAGGCGCCCGGCGCTGATCCGCCAATGGTCGGCGCGGGCGCCCACTGTCAGGGTGACGCTGTCGGCAATCTTCCAGCTCTCTTCGATATAGGCGCCCAGTGTCGCGGTAGCGCCGCCGGCTTCGCGCAGGCGGGTGAAGCGGTTGACCTGGTAACGGAAGCGTTCGCGGCTGGTGCCGGTGCCGTGGCGGGCATCCACGCCGATCTCCAGATCATGCGCGCTGCCAACTGGCGGGCGGATGGCGAGCTTGCCGCCAAGCCCCGTCGCAGGCGTACTATACTGATCGAGCGAGGGCGTCGCGGTGGCGCGGTTGGCGGCGACAGCGGCGAATTGCGCACCGAATTCGCGGGTCTGGACATAAGCCAGCGCTTCGACGCCCCAATCGCCGCGATGAATAAGCCGCACGCTGGCGTCGGCACCGCGGCTTTGCGAACCGACCAGTTCAAGTCCGCGCACCCGTTCATCGTCGAATGCCCGCCCGGCCACCTGAAGTTCGGTAGCGTCGCCGACCGGCAGCACTGCGCGGACACTGGCACCCCAACTGCGGTAGCGCGCCGCAATGTCGACCGCGCCGCGCTGCGTCTCGGGTACCAGCACATAGCCGTCACCGCGATCATAGCGCCCGCTGACCGTCACGAAACCGCCGCCCAGTTGCGCCGCCAGCCCACCCGAAGCCTCCCATGAATCGCGCGACCCACCAGCTATGGCGAGACTGACACCCGGCAACTGGTCGGGCCCGGCACTGCTCAACTCGAGCGTACCCGCCACTGCGCCGGCGCCAAAAGCCCCCGCACCGCCACCACGCGTAACGCGCACCCCGGCGAGCCGCGCCGGGTCGATGGCGCTCCACGGGATATAGCCGGCGAAGGGATCGGCGACCGGCACACCGTCGAGCAACACCAGTGCCCGCGACGCGGCATTGCCGCCCAGGGCGCGCAGCGTCACCCCTTGCGAGGTCGGATTGGCGCTGCGGCTGTCGGTGCGGCGAAATGCCACCAGCCCGGCCACATCCTTTAGCGCATCCTCGATGCGGCCGCTGGCGGTGCCGGCCAGCCGGTCGCGGGTGATGCTGACCTGCGAATAGGCCGCGGCTCCAGCGGCGGCGGGAAGGGCGGTACCGGTGACGACGATTTCGGTAGCGGGAGGGGCGGGGGGCATGTCCATCACTGCATTGGACAGGCGCGGGCGCTGCTGGCAAGGGGGTCGACATGAACAACAGGATTTCGCTGCGATGACCGGCTGGGCCTATCTCGGCATCGCTATCGTTCTGGAAGTCATCGCCACGACGATGCTCAAGCTGTCGGACGGGCTGGTGCGCTGGCACTGGGCGGCGCTGTCGATTCTTTTCTATGCCGTCTGCTTCGTAGCGCTCGCGCCGGCGCTCAAG
>JBMOFG010000284.1:0-3570 GCA_049314415.1 Polymorphobacter sp. | reverse complement strand
GCACCCTGGCGCTCGCCGGGCTGGTCGCGGTCGGCTATTTCGGGCTGCAGGCTGGTGCAGCGGCGCTGCTGGCGTCCACGCTTCCGGCCGATGTGGCGTCGCGCGGTGCCTTCACCAGCGTCGCCGTCATTATCGTCGTGCTCGGCTTTGCCGCAGTAACGGTGCTGCAATCGTCTCTGCTTGGGGTGGCAGCGCGCGGGCGAGGGCGCGCCATCCATGTTCATGTCGCCAATGGTTTTTATGTCAACACTCATGCCAACCGGCTCGTGCTGCGCTTGTGGCCGACCCGTACGCCGAATCGCCTCGCCACCCCGGGAGACCGCTGATGAACGCGCCAGTACCGATGCTCAATGTTGCTGCCCCTGCCGACCGCGCCGAAATGACGGCGCTGATCACGGCGGCTTGCAACAAGATCGCGCCGTTGTCACCGTTGAAGCATTTCGTTGCGGTCAACCCTTTCCTGGGCTTCACCGCCGATCATTTTGCTGAAACCTGTGCCACGCTGCGCCGCGTCGCGCGAACCGACATGTTGATGCCACGCGCCTTTTATCGCGAAGCCATTGCCGCCGGGGTCATCGACGACATCGATCTGGCCGCTTCCCTGGTCATGGCGCGCGCCGACGCCCTGCCCGACCTGCCGGTCGATGTCGCAGCGTTGCGAGGTGCGCTGGATCGGTATCCGCAGGCCGGGGCGGTACCCCATGCGGTCGTTGCCACCGTCGCCGAAGTGCTGGACCGGCTGTCGGCAGGGGATCGCCAAGCGTCGCGTACCGCCTTCATGGTCGACGAAATCGCCAAATGGTGCGCCGCATATTTCGATGAAGGCCAAGCGAGCTGGCAATTGCCCGATCGCAACTTGTCGCCCTATGCCGCATGGCGCGCCGCAATGCGGCACGACCGCAATCCTGAGGCGATGGGCATATCGGGCTTTCGCGCCGCCATCGCCGGGCTGCCCGACGATCCGGTCGATACGATTGCCGCGGTTGTCGAAATGCTGGGCACACCTCGTGCCGTGATCGGCGATTATCTCTACCGCGCCCTGTTCGATATCGGCGGCTGGGCAGCCTATGCCCGCTACCGTGTATGGGACAATGCGCTATACGGCCGGACCGATTCGACATTGGCCGAGCTGCTGGCGATCCGCATGGCCTGGGGCTATGCGCTTTTTCTCGAACGCCGTGACCTGGCCTTCCGCACCGCTTGGGCGGAATCAATGGCGCAAGCGGCGCAATTGCCCGCCCCCAGCGGTCTGGTGGGAGATGCCGAACTCGTTATCGATCTCGTGGCCCAAAATGCCTATGAGCGCGCCTTTCAACGGCGATTGCTCGCCAAGTTGGCAGCGGGGCCCGAGGTCGAATCTGGCCAGCTCTGGCCGCGGCGCGGTGCAGCGCGCAAGTCGTTGCAAGCGGCGTTCTGTATCGACGTGCGTTCCGAAGTTTATCGCCGCGCGCTCGAAAAAGTCTGTCCCGATGCTCAAACCATCGGCTTCGCCGGCTTTTTCGGCTATTCGATCGAATATGTGCCGATCGGCCGTGATACTGGCGGCGCGCAATGCCCGGTGTTGCTGACCCCTGCCTTTACCGTTTGCGAAAGCGTGGCGACCGCCAGCCCGGACGAGGAAACCGAGATACTCGGGCTGCGCCTGCTGCGCCGCCGGGCGACCAAGGCCTGGAAATCATTCAAACTGTCGGCGGTATCGTCGTTCACCTTTGTCGAAACCGCCGGGCCATTGTTCGCCGCCAAGCTGGTGGGGGACAGTATCGGCGAAACGCGGCCAGTCACCGATCCCAATACAGATGGTCTTGATGCCGCTGTCATCGACCGGGTCGGGCCACGACTCGAGGCACGGACCGTGCGCGGGCGCGCCACCGGCTTTACCCCCGCGCAGGCGCTCGCCCAAGCCGAAGCCGTGCTGCGCGGCATGTCGTTGACGCGCGATTTCGCCCGGCTTGTCATGCTCGCCGGCCATGGCAGCACGACGGCCAACAATCCACACGCCTCGGGTCTCGATTGTGGCGCCTGTGGTGGCCATACCGGCGAAGCCAATGCTCGGGTTGCGGCGGGCATTCTCAACGATCCCGATGTGCGGCGCGGCCTGCGCGGCAAGGGGATCGATATTCCCGAAGACAGTTGGTTCCTTGGTTGCTTGCACGATACCACGACCGACGAAGTGAGCATCTTCGACCAGCAGGACATCCCGCCGCAATTCGCGCCGGAGCTTGCCGAGCTGAAGATCTGGCTTGCGCAGGCGTCGCAACTGGCGCGCACCGAACGGGCCCGGCTGCTCGGAGTCGCCGATGCCGCCGATGTTGATGCCGCGGTCATCCGGCGCAGCCATGACTGGTCCCAGGTACGCCCGGAATGGGGGCTGGCGGGAAATGCCGCCTTCATCGCCGCGCCACGCCGCGTCACGCACGGAGTCGATCTGGGCGGGCGGGCTTTCCTGCACAGCTATGACTGGCAAGATGATGCCGGTTTTGGCGTGCTCAAGCTGATCATGACCGCGCCGATGGTCGTCGCCAGCTGGATCAACCTGCAATATTATGGGTCGACGGTGAACAACCGTGCCTTTGGCAGCGGCAATAAGGCGCTGCACAATGTTGTCGGCACGCTCGGTGTGCTCGAAGGCAATGGTGGCGATCTTAAGACCGGGTTGCCTTGGCAATCGGTGCACGATGGCACGCGCTTCATCCATGAACCGCTGCGGCTGAATGTCTTCATTGCGGCACCGGTGGCGGCGGTGAACGAGGTCATTATGGCCAGCCAGGCGGTACGCGAGCTGGTCGATAACCGCTGGATCCACTTGTTCGCCATGGATGACGGCGGGCGGGTAACGCACCGCTACGACATCGGCGGTGCTTGGGTCGCGCTGGGCTGACTCGAAAGGGGCGGCGGTTCATTGAACCGCTGCCCCCTTATTCGTTTACGCTGCCGCGTTGAACGGCTTGTCTTTGTCGGGCCGCAGGTCGCCCGGCAGGCCAAGCACGCGTTCGGCGATGATGTTGCGCAGGATTTCGTCGGTACCGCCGGCGATGCG
Source organism: Polymorphobacter sp. (assembly GCA_049314415.1). Lineage (GTDB taxonomy): Bacteria > Pseudomonadota > Alphaproteobacteria > Sphingomonadales > Sphingomonadaceae > Sandarakinorhabdus. The sequence goes on along the minus strand of JBMOFG010000284.1, from coordinate 533 downwards.
CAGTCCGGCCGACCACAGGTACGAGCCTTGCAGCTTGTCGAGTTCGGGGTCGACGCCCTCTGTGACAAAGCCATCACCGCCGGCCAGATCAAGCGCGAAGGCCGCCATTTCCTGCATCGTCTTGGCAACGACAACCTTGGAAATGCTCTGCTCCGGTCCCGGCATTTCGCCCTTTGACAGTGCTGACAGCGCCCGCAACTGAGTCAGCTTGATGCCTTCGTCGTTGATATACGACTGGGCGATGCGCTGGCGTACGTCACCAGCTTCGATCGCCGGGCCGCCATTGGGAGCTTCGACGCCCTTGGCGAGCTTCATCAGCGTTGCATAGCCCGGGGCATGTTTGGGCTTGCCGCCAACGGCAAGCCGTTCGTGCATCAGCGTCGTCAGCGCCACCTTCCAGCCATCGCCTTCGGCACCGAGCCGCCAGGCATCGGTGACGCGGACATTGTTGAAAAACACTTCGTTGAAATCGCTGCCGCCCGACATCTGCTTGATGCCGCGCACTTCCATGCCGGGCGCCTTCATGTCGACGA
>JBMOFG010000283.1:0-3573 GCA_049314415.1 Polymorphobacter sp. | reverse complement strand
AGGCTCCAGCGCTGGTTGGGCAGCGCCAGCACCGGTGGCGCTGCTCTGGCACCCACAGCGCGCCGGCGTGACCGCCGCTTGCGCACCGTCAGCCCTTCCTCAGTGTAGAGGCGCTGCGTCTTCTTGCGGTTCACCAGCACACCGTCCCGGCGCAGCAGGATATGCAGCCGGCGATAGCCGAACCGGCGGCGTTCGGCCGCCAGCGCGCGCAGCCGTTCCCGCAGATCGGCATCATCCGGTCGTGTCGAGCGATAACGAACGCTCTTGCGATCAGCCCCAACAACCAGGCACGCCCGCCGCTCGCTTATCCCCAAGCTTGCCTGAAGATGCGCAACTGCTTCCCGCATCGCGGCAGGCGTCACCATTTTTTTGATAGAAGGTCCTTCAGCGCAGCGTTATCGAGCATCGTGTCCGCCAGCAGCCGTTTGAGCTTTGAGTTCTCCTCCTCCAGCGACCGCAGCCGGTTAGCTTCGCTAGCCTCCGGCGGCGTCGGAAACCTCCAGGCCGCCATACTTGGCCTTCCAGTTGTAGATGGTCGCGTCCGACACGCCGTGCCGCCGGGCCAGATCGGCCGTCTTCGCGCCAGCCTCGGCCTCCTTCAAAAGCCCGATGATCTGCTCTTCCGTGAACCTCGTTCGCTTCATCGTCCGTCCTCTCTCAAGGGCCGAACTCTAATCCATCGTGGAGGAAAATCAGGGGGTCACGTCAGAGACCAACAGGATTTCAGAAGCAATTGATTATAATGTTTCGGAAGACGATATTGTCGGACGCATTGCCACTCCACCAACGCCCCGCACTGCAACGGAAACAAACAAAATCAAAGCATCAGTTGAAACTGGCTGGGGCGGCAGGATTCGAACCTACGAATGCCGGTACCAAAAACCGGTGCCTTACCGCTTGGCGACGCCCCATCACAGAAGGGGTGGCACTAAGTCAGTGCGGCGCCGGCGGCAACCGGAAAAGTGCCGGGTGCGGCATCATTCCGCCGGGCGGGGTAGAGTTTTCGGCGCTGACTGCCGGGCATAGACAAGGATGCCAACATATATCGCCAGCGATGCCGGCAGCCAGAACAGGCCGGTGCCTGGCCATATCAACGCACCAGCATTGGGCAGCGCAACCATCGCGAGATACACTGCAAGGCCTTTTGGCCAACCGACCCATTCATACAGGTGGTGATGCAGATGGTCGCGATCACCTTCGAACGGCGATCGGCGCCTGATAATGCGCACCGTCATCAGACGCACCGTATCGAACACCGGAATGGCGAATATCACCGCAACATCATCTGCACGCATTACTTCAAAGTCGTGATTATAGGCGTAAATCGCGAGCAAACCGAACAGCGTTGAAATGGCATAGCAGCCGCCATCGCCAAGAAACAGCCGTCCGGCCATGTTGAAGCCGCCGATAACGAGCAGCACAACACCGACAGCCGCCAGCAGCGGCAGCATCACGACTGGCATATGCGCGGCGATCACAACCGTCCACACAAGCCCCATACCCGCGACGATGCCATTTTTGCCATCGGCCAGATTGACCGCATTGAGAAGCCCGAGCAGGCACAACAGTGTGAAGCCCCGCCCGATCGAACCCAGCAGCCACAACGCCGGTTGCCCGGAAAAGCGCACAAAACTCAATCTGAAATCAGGCACATAATTTATTACCAGCCCCAGAACGGCTATCGCCGCGGCTAAACGCAAGATCGGTGACAGGTGAAAGCGATCATCGATGGCGCCGATCGTGAACATCACCGTCACCGCGCCGGCCAGCCAGGACAGGTGCAGCGTTGGCGGCGGCAACGCAGCGCGCACGATCAACGCCGCGGCTACCGATACGATCGCCACCGCCAATCCGCCGACCAGCGGCGTTACCTTGGCATGACGTTTACGGCCACCGTTGGTATCGGGATAATCAAGCAGGCCAAGTCGGTTTGCGATGCGATCGGCATTGGCGCCAATCAGCAGTGCAATCACCAGAGCAAGGGCAGCAGTAACGGCGCAAAGCGCAAAAATGGACACGATAAGCCGCCCCTTATTCTCGCCACCGACACCGATACCGTAATGTCCGCGATTTCCTTTTTCCTAGCCGAGAATGAGTTTCCAAAGCAAGTATGATGGCAGTTTGGAAGGAAATTGGTTGATGAAGGTCCTGATTACCGGTGTTGCGGGCTTCATCGGCGCGCATATCGCGCGGGCATTGCTGGCGCGCGGCGACCGCGTTATTGGCATCGACAATCTCCACGCCTATTACCCGGTGGCGCTCAAACAGGCGCGGTTGGCTGAGCTGATCGGCACGGTGCCGGAATTTCGTTTCGCCGCTGCCGATTTTGCCGACCGGGCGGCGCTGGCGGCGGCGCTGGCGGGTGAAAACATCGACGCCATTGTCCACCTCGGCGCTCAAGCCGGCGTGCGCCATTCGATCGAACATCCCCGCGATTATGTGCATTCGAACCTGGTCGGCCAGCTCGAAATCCTCGAATTAGCCCGCCATGTCGGGGTCCACCATCTTGTCTATGCCTCGTCATCTTCGGTTTATGGCGATACCGCAACGCTGCCGCTTGATGCCGAAGCGCGCGCCGACCGGCCGGTTAGTTTTTATGCCGCCACAAAGCGATCAAACGAGATCATGGCCGAAAGCTATGCCCATCTTTACCGAACACCGATGACGGGTTTGCGCTTCTTCACCGTCTACGGGCCTTGGGGGCGGCCCGACATGGCACCGTGGCGCTTTGCCGATCGCGTGCTGCGCGGCGAGGCGCTGCCAATCTACAATTTCGGCAAGATGCAGCGTGATTTCACCTTCATCGACGACATTGTCGCCGGGGTGTTGGCCGCACTTAACCGGCCGCCGGCCGATGATGGCGCCGCCAAACCGGGCGGCTCGCACGCGCCACATGCGGTCTACAATCTCGGCAATGACCGGCCCGAAGCGCTGATCGATTTCGTTACGCTGATCGGCAAGGCCTGCGGTATCGAACCCATGCTCGAATTGCTGCCGATGCAACCCGGCGATGTCACCGCCACCTGGGCCGACATCGGCCCGGCACGGCGCGACCTCGGTTATGATCCGGCGACGCCGCTTGCCACCGGCATTCCGCGCTTCATCGAATGGTATCGTGCCTATACCGGCCAGTAATTTGGCGACCCGCCGACATTTCTGCCTGCATTACGGCATCGGCGTGCACGACCATTGCCATCCGGGCGGTGCCGCGGCGAAACCCGGGCGGAGTTGACAAGGTTGACACGTTCGACGGTTGTTCGCGGTGCTGGCGTACAAATGCTCAACAGCAACGAGAAAGAGCACCAACAGCTTGCAACGCAATTTATATGGTTCACGCAGGACAATCGCTATTGTGAAAGCACCAACCTTTCCCACACGCCGGAGACGCAGATCATATTGTGAAAATCACCCGATGATCCCCGCCATTGCCAGCACCCGTCGCGCCTCGACGACATGGATGATTTCGACCATCCGGCCGTTATAGGTCGTTACTCCGGCGCCGCCTGCCAGCCCGGCGTCGTAGGCGGCAACCAGCGCTGCGGCGTCGGCGATTTCGGCGCCGCCGGGGGAAAA
>JBMOFG010000282.1:0-3574 GCA_049314415.1 Polymorphobacter sp. | reverse complement strand
CGCGCGGATCGAGGCCGGGAACATTTCGGCCTTCACCACGCCGGAAATCGCCGTGTAGCAACTCAGCACCGTCAATGCCGCCATGATCAGGATGAAACCGGCCAGCGGATCGCTGACCTTGCCGATCGCGGTCATCGCCGGAATGGTCAGCAGCGTGCCCAGCGCGCCAAAGGCGATCAGCAGCGGCCGCCGCCCGATCCTGTCCGACAGGGCGCCGAATACCGGTTGCAGCAGCATGTACCCGACCAGCGCCAGCGCCGACACGCTCGTTGCCTGCGGCTTGCTCCACCCGGCGCTGAACACCAAATATTTCTGCATGTAGGTCGTGAAGGTATAGAAGGCGAGGCTTCCCCCCGCAGTCAGCGCCAGCACCGTTGCCAGCGCGCCCGGGTGCGCCAGCAACTGGCGTATCCGGCTTTGCTTCACACCGGTATCGACGCTGTTGAAGGCTTCGGTCTCCACCAGCCCGCGGCGCAGGAAGAACACCAGCACGGCACAGGCGGCGCCCACGACAAAGGGAATGCGCCACCCCCAGGCGACCAGATCGGCCTCGCTCAGCGTCGCCTGCAGCGCGACAAGCAGCGCCAGCGCCAGCAATTGCCCGCCGATCAGCGTGACATATTGAAAACTAGCGAGAAAGCCGCGCCGGCGTTCATCGGCGACTTCCGACATGAAGGTTGCCGAAGTGCCATATTCACCACCGACCGACAGGCCCTGCACCAGCCGGGCAAACAGCAACAGGAACGGCGCGAAAAGCCCGACCTGATCATAGGTCGGCGAAACCGCGATGAGCAGCGAGCCGGCGCACATCATCGCCACCGACAGGGTCAGCGCCGCCTTGCGACCTTTGCTGTCGGCATAGATGCCCAGGATCCAGCCGCCGATCGGCCGCATCAGAAAGCCGACGGCAAACACCGCCGCGGTGTTGAGCGCCTGCGCCAGCGCATCGCCCTTGGGAAAAAAGCTTGGCCCGAAATACAGGGCGAACGCCGAATAGGCGTACCAGTCATACCATTCGACAAGATTGCCCGCCGATCCGCCGAAAATCTGGCGCGCCCGGGAAACCGGCGGCACCGATGCGGGCAACGCCGGCGATGCCATCAATTGACGAGCGGGACGCCGTTTGCCGGGGCGGGCGCAGTTGCCGGCAGGGCGGGGACCGGCGCCGGTGTCGCACCGGGCAGCGCCGGCGCGGCGGGCGCCGGGGCGCTGTTCTGCGTCACCAGGCTGGTATCAATCTTCTTGGGCTTGTTGGTGCCCGCGGCGAGCACGGCGAGGACGATCGACGACAGGATAAACAGGGTGGCAAGCACCGTCGTCGACCGGGTCAGCAGATTGGCTGCGCCGCGCGCCGACATCAGGCCACCGCCAGTACCGCCGCCAATGCCCAGGCCGCCGCCTTCCGAACGCTGCAACAGGATGACGCCCACCAGGCCGATGGCGATAAGGGTATGGACGACAAGCAGGAAGGTGATCACGTCAGATTATCTTTCGGGCGACGATGCAAGAGGGGGATGTAGCGGTGCTGCCGCCTTTGGGCAAGGTCGCCGGACTAGCAGGCGGCGGCGATGGCCACCAGGCTCACTGCCGTCAGGCTCGCCCCGCCGACGAGCGCACCGCCGACATTCGGCTGGCCGAGCAGCAACGCGGCATTGTCGGGCTTGACCGAACCCCCATACAGAATCCGCAGCCCTTGCCCCGCCCGACCGAAATGTTCGACCAGCCGGGCGCGGATGAACCCGTGCATCGCCGCGACGTCCTGCGGCGTTGGTGTCCGTCCGGTGCCGATTGCCCAGACCGGTTCATAGGCGATGATCAGGCCGTCGGCGCTGTCGGGCAAGGATCCCGCCAGTTGCGCTGCGACCACCGCTTCGGCCGCGCCGGCATCGCGCTGGTGTTCGGTTTCGCCGATGCACAGGATGACCTGTAAATCTGCCGCCCGCGCCGCAATCGCCTTGGCGCGGACATCGGCGTCGGTCTCGCCATTGTCCGTGCGGCGCTCGCTGTGCCCGACAATGACAAAGCGCGCTCCCAGATCGGCGAGCATCGCTGCTGATATGCAGCCGGTATGCGCGCCAGCTGCCCTGGCATGGCAATCCTGCCCGCCGATCCGCACCGCGCCGGCAGCCACGATAACGGCGCGGTCGATAAGGGTGAAGGGCGGCGCTACCCACAGGTCGCTGCGTGCCGCTGCCATCGCGGCGATCTCGGCGACTGAATCGCCCAGTCCGTTCATCTTCCAGTTGCCGACGATCAACGCCATTGTTCCTGATTCCCCATCCGGTTGCGGCATGTCTTGTGGCAAGCCGCCGCGCTCGTTACAACCCGCGGCTTCTGTGTAACTGGTATCGATACACCCATGATCACCTTCATTCGTCGCTGGTTAACCAGCTGGCCGGTCCTGCTGCTGCTTGGGCTTGTGCTTGTGGCCTTTGCCATCACCGGCGTCGGCGATCCGTTCGCCGGCGGTGGCCCGGTCGGGTCGATCGCCAAGGTTGGCGACAAGGTTGTCAGCGAGAATGACCTGCTCAAGGCCTTCGAGCGGCTGGTGCGCAACGCTCGCCAGTCCAACCCCGGTGTCAGCCAGACCGATTTTGCCAAGCAAGGTGCCGTCACGGTCGCCGCCGACCAGTTGATCGGCCAAACTGCGGTGGAAACACTTGCCACCAGCGCCGGCATTGCCGCGTCAGACCGCGCCATCGGCGCGGTTATCGCCGGCATTCCCGCCTTCCAGACCGGCGGCAGGTTCGACGAAGCGACCTATCGCCGGATCATCGCCGACCAGAAACTGACCGAGGCCGAACTGCACCAGGGCATCGCCGGTGATCTGGTCAGGAAGCAATTGCTCACCCCGGTCACGGCAGCGCTCGGCGTGCCGTCCGACATGGCGCGTCCTTATGCCCAGATGCTCGTCGATATCCATCGCGGCGGGGTCGCCTTGGTTCCGGTCACTGCCAGCCTGCCGCCGACCGAGGCCGAAATCGCCAAATTCTATGCCGACAACAAGGCGCGCTTCACCGTGCCCGAGCGTCGCGCCTATCGTTATGCCACCATCGACAGCGCCGGCATTATCGCCGGCGCGGCCGTCACCGAAGCACAGATCGCCGCAGCCTTTGCCAAGGACCCCGCCAAATATGGCGCCGCCGCCACCCGCCGCCTCGAACAGGTAGTGGTCCCCGACGAAGCCAAGGCGCGCGCTCTCGTTGCTGCCGCTGCGACCGAAGGTTTTGCCAAGGCCGCGCAGCGCATCGCCGGCTTCGGCGCCGCCGACATCGAACTTGGCGAGCAAAACCGCGAAGCCTTTGGCAAGGCGACCAGCCCTGCCGTCGCCGAGGCCGCCTTTGCCGCCGGCGTAAACAGCATCACCGCCCCCATCAAAACCGCCTATGGCTGGCATATCGTGCGGGTCGCAGCACTCGGTGCCGCCGGCAAGTCGCTGGTACAGGCGCGCGCTGCCGTCGAAGCCGATCTCAAAAAGACTGCCGGCACCGCTGCGCTGGGCGATCTTGTCGCCGCCATCGAAGACGGGGTCGAATCGGGCAAAAGCTTTGCCGACATCGCTAAGGAACAACGG
>JBMOFG010000281.1:0-3579 GCA_049314415.1 Polymorphobacter sp. | reverse complement strand
CGTTGGCGCTGAAGGCCATGCTGTCGGCACCGGCGTTGGTGATGCTGCCGTTGCTGGCCACGACATTGGCGGGCATCGGTGGCCATGGCGGGCTGGTCGAAGCGCTGCGGCGCGCGCTTGTTGCCGAACCGCCGCACGATGCCGCCGCCGGCGGCGCGATTGCGCCGGGGCATGATGCCGGGCTCGATGCGCTGCGCGAAACCGCGCGCGACGGGCGCAGCGCGGTGGTGGCACTCGAAACGCGGCTGCGCGGCGAGACCGGGGTGGCGGCGCTGAAAATCCGCCACAACGGCGTGCTGGGCTATCACATTGAAGTCGCGTCAAAGTTTGCCGATCCGTTGCTGCGCGCCGATTCGGGGCTGATCCACCGCCAGACGCTCGCCGGCGTGGTGCGCTTCGGCAGTATCGACCTGTCGGCGCTGGCAGCGACCATCGCCCAAGCCGGTGATCATGCGCTTGCTGCCGAAGCTGCGCATCTCGAGGAATTACGGGCGCTCGTGCTTGCCGAAGCGACGGCGATTAGCGGCACGGCGCTGGCGCTGGCGCGGATCGATGTGGCGACCGGGCTGGCGGAACTGGCGGCGGCCGAAAACTGGGTGCGACCGCGTGTCGATGCGACCTGTGCCTTTCATGTCGAGGCCGGGCGGCACCCGGTGGTCGAAGCGGCCGTGCGTGCCGGTCGGGGCCAATTTGTCGCCAATGATTGCGACTTGTCGGCCGATGCCCGGCTGTGGCTGGTGACGGGGCCGAACATGGCTGGAAAATCGACTTTTTTGCGGCAGAATGCGCTGATCGCCGTGCTGGCGCAGGCGGGCAGCTTCGTGCCGGCGCGCGCCGCGCACATTGGCGTCATCGACCGGCTGTACAGCCGCGTCGGCGCGGCGGATGACCTGGCGCAGGGACGCAGCACCTTCATGGTCGAGATGGTGGAAACCGCCGCGATCCTGTCGGGTGCCACGACGCGCAGCTTGGTCATCCTCGATGAAGTCGGGCGCGGTACCAGCACCTATGACGGCCTCGCCATCGCCTGGGCGGTGCTCGAGGCTGTGCATGACGACCTCGGCTGCCGCTGCCTGTTCGCCACCCATTATCACGAACTGGTGCCGCTGAAGGAAAAGCTGAAAAGCCTTGCCACCGTCACCGTGTCGGCGCGCGAATGGAAAGGCGACCTTGTTTTCCTGCATCAGGTCGTGCCGGGCGCGGCGGACAAGAGCTATGGCCTCGCCGTGGCCCGGCTGGCCGGGGTGCCGGCGCCGGTCCTGACGCGGGCACGCGGCGTGCTGGCGCGGCTCGAAGCCAATCGTGACAAGACCGGCGGGCTGGCGGCGGGGTTGACCGACCTGCCGTTATTCGGCGCGGCCCCGGCAGTGACACCCGGCGATGCGCTGCGTGACCGGCTGGCGGCGATCGATGTCGATGCGATAACGCCACGCGAGGCGCTTGACCTGCTGGCCGAGTTGCAGGCGCTGGCAGTGCCTGCCGACTGATGCCGAGGCTCATTGGCGATTCTCGGTCAGGCCGGGCCTCCGGCGGCCAGCGCCCGCTCTGTCCCGGCAGCGGGCACGGTCTGAGCGGCAAGCCGAACCGTCGCGAGCCTCAGTCCGGCAAGGGCGCTGGTCACCTCGGGCGCGTCGATATTTCCGTTTGACGGGCACTGGCCCGCGACAAGTGCCCGATATAGCTCTACGTTGCCTGGGCAATGACTAAATCGGCGTTTGCCGGGAAATGTGGGGAATCCATGTGGCCGCTCATCGGCATCGGCGTCGTCATCATCGGCTTTGCGCTGCGCTGGAATCCGCTGCTCGTCGTCATTGCCGCAGCGCTGGCCAGCGGGCTCGCCGCCGGGCTGGCGCCGCTCGCGGTGATCGCCGCTTTTGGCAAGGCCTTCAACGCCAATCGCTATGTCAGCGCGCCCTGGATCATCCTGCCAGTTATCGGGTTGCTGGAACGCGCCGGGCTGCGCGAACGGGCGCGGGATGTCATCGCCGGGGTGGCGGCGGCGACGACCGGGCGGTTGCTGCTCTCCTATCTGTTGCTGCGGCAGTTGACAGCGGCGGTCGGGCTGACCGCGATTGCCGGCCATGCCCAGACGGTGCGGCCGCTGGTAGCGCCAATGGCCGAAGCGGCGGCCGTGCGGGCCAACCCCGATCTCGATGACGCCGGCCGGCAGAAGGTACGCGCCATGGCGGCGGCGACCGACAATATCGGCATTTTCTTCGGCGAGGACATCTTCCTCGCGGTCGCCTCGATCCTGCTGATCAAGGGCTTTCTGGAGACCAATGGCATCATCGTCGCGCCGCTGGCCTTGTCGGTCTGGGCGATCCCGACGGCGGTGGCGGCGTTCGTGATCCATGGCTTCCGGCTGCTGCGCATGGATCGCAGATGATCGGCTTGGGCTTTCTCTATGCCATTGCCGGCATCCTGTTCGCTGGCTGGAGTGTGCTGACGCTGCTTGATCGCAGCCACCCCAGACGGCTGGGCAGCGCTGCCTTCTGGGGGCTGCTGGCGCTGAGTTTCCTTGCCGGGGGCCGGCTTGGCGATCTGGGCAATGGCGTGCTGGTGCTGGCGCTGGTCGGGCTGGCGGCGAGTGGCCAGTTGCAGCGCGGCGCGGCTCCGACGAGCGACAGCGCGACGCGCGAGGCAAGCGCTGCATTGCACGGCAACCGGCTGTTCCTGCCGGCGCTGATCGTGCCGGTGACGGCGCTGGTCGGCACCTTCGGTTTCCCGTACCTCGTCATCGGCGGCGTGCCGCTAGTCGAGGCGAAACAGGTGACGCTGGTCAGTCTTGGCTTTGGCGTTATAATCGCCGTGGCCGTGCTGCTGCGCTGGCTGCGGCCACCGCTGCGGGCGCCGTTGCAGGAGGGTCGGCGGCTGGTCGATCAGATCGGCTGGGCGATCATTCTGCCGCAGATGCTGGCGAGCCTTGGTGCCGTGTTCGCCGCGGCTGGAGTCGGCGCGGTGGTCGGCGGGCTGGCCGGGGCGGTGATCCCGGAGGGCTCGCTATTCCTTGCCGTGCTCGCCTTCACGCTCGGCATGGCGGGGTTCACCATCATCATGGGCAACGCTTTTGCCGCCTTTCCGGTTATGATGGCGGCGGTCGGCCTGCCGGTGCTGGTCAGCAAGCTGGGCGGCGATCCGGCGATCATTGCCGCGATCGGCATGCTGGCGGGCTTTTGCGGTACGCTGCTGACGCCGATGGCGGCGAATTTCAACATTGTGCCGGCGGCCTTGCTCGAACTCGATGATCGCAACGCCGTCATCAAGGCACAGGTGGCAACGGCTTTGCCGCTGCTGGCGATCAACACATTTCTGATCTGGGGATTGGCATTTCGATGATGCTGGATGAAGCGCTGGCGGGACGGATGGCGGGCATCGCGCTCGGCCATGTGACGCGGGAATATCCCCACAAGCTCGATCATGTGCTCGATGGCGCTGGCGATGCACAGGCGCTGCGGGCCCTGCACCCGGTGTTTTTCGGCAGTTTCGACTGGCACAGTTGCGTGCATGGCTGGTGGCTGCTGTTGCACTTGCTGCGGCGCTTTCCTGGCCATGGGGCGGCGGCCGAGACCCGGGCGCTGC
>JBMOFG010000280.1:0-3592 GCA_049314415.1 Polymorphobacter sp. | reverse complement strand
ACGGGGCTCGATACCGCGGTCACTGCTGGCGCCCGCGTCGTCAACTTGTCGCTCGGCGGTCCCGCGATCGCTGTGTCGGTCGGCTCGGCGATCAACCGGGTGACGCGCAGCGGCGCCGTTGTCGTTATCGCGGCCGGCAATGAGGGCAACGCCCAGGTCGATGCCTTCGCCTCTACCGCACTCGCCGCCGCCGTGCCGGGCAGCGTCATCGTCACCGGCGCCATCGACGATGTCCAGGCGATCGCCAGCTTCAGCAACCGGGCCGGGGCGGTTGCGAACAATTATCTTGTCGCGCTCGGCGTGCGGGTGCGCAGCTTCGACGAAGCCGGCACTGCCTTTCTCTACAGCGGCACGTCGGAGGCAACCCCGATCGTGTCCGCAGCGGCAGCGCTTCTCGCCGGGGCCTTCCCGGCGCTGAGCAATATCCAGATCGTCGATATCCTGCTGCGCACCGCCGATGATTTGGGAGCGCCGGGTACTGATGCCGTCTATGGTCGCGGCGCTCTTAACATCACCCGGGCCTTTCAGCCCGTGGGCGGGCTTTCGGTGGCGCAGGTCGCTGTGCCGCTGAATGGCATCGCCGGCGTGCTGGGGGCACCCCTCGGCGATGCCGGGGCCACCGGCGCTGCGCTGGGCCAAGTGCTGGCCCGCGATGATTATCAAAGGCCCTATGCGGTAAATGTCGCGGCATCGCTGCGGCGTGACGCTGCCGGGCGGCTGGCCAATGCGCTGCTCGGCGACGAACTGCACAGCACCGGAGCAAGACTGGGCACGGCGATGCTCAGCTTCGGGGTGCGCGGGCAAGCACCGGTGCCATGGCATGATCAGGGCTGGCGCGGTGCGGTGTTGGCCGCGGGCAATCCTGTGGCGGAACGGCGCGGGCAATTGGTATCGGGGCGGGCGCTGCTGCCGCTGGCGGGCGGGCGAACGGCCGTGCTCGGCTTTGGTGCCGGGCTGGCAGGGCTGGTCGCCGATGCTGCCGGCGCGGCGCGCGGTCCCGAAACGTTCGTCGCCGGGCAGATCGATCGATTCGGCGTTGCCAGCCGCGACCTTGCCGGCGCCGCAATGGCGCAAGCCTTTGGCAATTGGACGGCAAGCCTTGCGGTCGGCGAGATCCAGCAGGGGCGCGTGCCGGGGCAGGGTGATATAACCGGCGCCCGCCGCGCCATGGTGCGAATCGACCGGCGCTTCGGGACGCTGGCGTTCGGCGTCGCCGCTGAACAGGTCGTTGAACGCGGCGCTCTGTTCGGTTCACGGCTGGCGGCACCCTTCGGCGTAAACGGCGCCACGACGACGAGCGCGGCGCTGCACGCGGCCCTGCCATTGGGCCATTGGGCCGTGAGCGGGGAAGCGCGCATCGGCACCACCCGCGCCAACCTGACTGGCAGCGGCCTTGTCCAGCGCCTGTCGGGGTTGACCAGCACGGCGGCGCGGTTCAGCCTGACGCGCAGCCATGTGCTTGGTGACGACAGCCTCAGCCTGACCATCGCTCAGCCGCTGCGGGCCGGCGGGGCGGCGATGCTGGCGCTGGGCGGCGATACGCTGCACGCCGCGCGGTTCGCCCCCAGCGGCCGGGAGATCGCCGCCGAACTGGGTTATGCCCGCGCCTTGGGGTCTGGCTGGTTGAGCCTGGGGCTGTTCTGGCGGGATCAGCCCGGCCATGTCTACGCTGCGCCGTTCGATACCGGTGCGGCACTCCGCTTCCGGCTGGGGTTATAGCGTTTATCCACAAACAAGTTTGTTGCCCCCACTGGCGCTGGGGGGGTGATAGGGGCTAGGACTTTTCTCCCATGACCCGGTTTATTTTCATCACCGGCGGCGTGGTCTCTTCGCTTGGCAAGGGCCTGATGGCCGCCTCGCTGGCCGCTCTGCTTCAGGCGCGTGGCTATTCAGTCCGCATCCGCAAATTCGATCCTTATCTCAACGTCGATCCTGGCACGATGTCGCCCTATCAGCACGGCGAAGTCTATGTGACCGACGATGGCGCCGAGACCGATCTCGATCTTGGCCATTATGAGCGCTTTACCGGCGTCGCTTCGCGGCAGACCGACAATATCACCTCGGGGCGGGTCTATCAGGACATCATCGCCAAGGAACGCAAAGGCGAGTTTCTCGGCGCGACGGTGCAGGTCATTCCACACGTCACTGATGCCATCAAGGTCTTTGCCCGCGCCGAAACCGAGGGGCTCGATTTCGTGCTATGCGAAATCGGCGGTACCGTCGGCGATATCGAATCGCTGCCGTTCCTCGAGGCGATTCGCCAATTGTCCGCTGATGTCGGCCGCACCAACGCCGTTTACATCCATTGCACGTTGGTGCCCTATCTGGCGGCAGCGGGAGAATTGAAGACCAAGCCGACCCAGCACAGCGTTGCCGAACTGCGCGGCATTGGCATCCAGCCGCACGTGCTGGTCTGCCGCTCCGAACACCCGCTGCCGGACAGCGATCGCGCCAAGATCGCGCTGTTCTGCAATGTCGCCAAGGAAGCGGTGATCGCCGCGCTCGATGCGCCGAGCATTTATGACGTCCCGTTGCAATATCACGCCGAAGGGCTGGATGATCAGGTACTGGCGGCGTTCGGCATCACCGATGCACCGCCGCCGGTGCTGACCCGCTGGTCGGCGATTACCGAGGCGCTGCACAATCCCGAAGGTGAAGTCACCATCGGCGTTGTCGGCAAGTATACGGGTATGAAGGATGCCTATAAATCGCTCACCGAAGCGCTGGTCCATGGCGGTATCGCCAATCGTGTCAAGGTCAACATCCAGTGGCTCGATGCCGAGGATTTCGAACGCGAGGATGTCGCCGTGCGCCTGGAGCCGATGCATGGCATCCTGGTACCCGGCGGCTTTGGCGAGCGCGGTTCCGAAGGCAAGATCGCCAGCGTGCGCTTTGCCCGGGAGCGCGAAGTGCCGTTTTTCGGCATCTGCCTTGGCATGCAGATGGCCTGTATCGAAGCGGCGCGCCATCAAGCCGGGGTTGCCTGTGCCAGCACCACCGAATTCGGCCCGACCGACGAACCCGTGGTCGGGATGATCACCGAATGGATGGGCGCCGATGGCCTGCAGGTGCGCGAAGCCGGCGGCAACATGGGCGGCACGATGCGGCTGGGCGCCTATGAAGCGCGGCTGGCCGGCAACAGCGTTGCCGCTTCGATCTATGACAGCGCGCAGATCAGCGAACGCCACCGCCACCGCTACGAAGTCAATGTCGGCTACCGCGAGCGGCTGGAAGCGCAGGGGTTGATGTTCTCGGGCATGTCGCCCGATGGCTTGCTCCCCGAAATCGTCGAACGGCCCGATCACCCGTGGTTCATCGGGGTGCAGTTCCACCCCGAACTGAAATCCAAGCCCTTCGATCCCCACCCAGTGTTCGCCGGCTTCATCGCCGCCGCTCTGCGGCAGAGCCGGCTAGTCTGACGCGGCGGCGCAGCGGAAAACCGGCTTGGGCCGGCGCTGCAAGCCAAATCGCCCGGCACCGTTGCTGTCGCGCGGCCTGCTGCCCGGCAGGGTACGCGACTCGTCGCGCAAACACCGGCCTCACCAAAGCCCTTCACTGCCCGAAACCGGGGGCGGGCTTTAAAAGCCTGTGC
>JBMOFG010000279.1:0-3594 GCA_049314415.1 Polymorphobacter sp. | reverse complement strand
CACTTTCGGGGATCAACCAGAAACGCCCCGCCTGGACACCGGCAACGGCAAAGTCGGCGACTTCCTCCGGCTCGGTCAAGGCCATCTTGAGACCCGTGGTGCGCATGAGATCCTGCATCGTGCGATAGGCAACCGTGCCCGGCGTGGCACCGGCATAATCCGCCGGGCGCACCAGATTCGATGCCATGATGCCGGTGTTGACCGTGTTCGGGCCCGGGAACAGCACGGCAGCGCGCAGCTTGCCGCCTTCGCGCAGCAACTGCTGGTACAGCACTTCCGAAATGCTCGTCACTGCGGCCTTGGTCGACGCATAGATCGGCGTGTTCGGCATCGATCGCAGCCCGCCGTTTCCGGACGAGGTGTTGATGACGACACCTTCCTCGCCAAGTGCCAGCATCCGCGGCACGAACGACCGGATGCCGTGGACGACGCCGAGCACGTTGACATCGAAGCCCCAGCGCCAGTCATTCATCGGCAGAGTCCAGATCGCCCGCTGTGCCTCCCCGAGCCCGACGCCGGCATTGTTGAACAACAGGTGCACCGCACCGAAGCGGTCGAAGATGCTGTCGGCGAGCGCTGCCACCGAAGCCTCCTTGGTGACATCGACCGCCAGCCCAGCTTCGGCGCCGATTTCAGCAACCGTCACATCGAGCCGGCTCTGATCGATATCGGCGAGCACGACGCGGGCCCCTTCGCGCACCAGCCTGTCACCGAGCGCCCGGCCGACGCCGCTGGCGCCGCCGGTGATCACGGCAACCTTGCCGTTGAAATCCAGCATCAGGCCGCGAGCTCGCCGTGTGCGCCCAGCACCATTCCGGCGTTGGTCGGATCATCGAACCGCCCAACCCAGTGATCGGCGATCCATTCCCCCGGAACGGTGCGCAGGATCCGCCCGCTGGTGATCGTCGCCCCTTCGACATATTCCATCGACACCAGCTTGTGCACCGGAATGTCGACGACCGGGTCATAAGGCGATTCCGCCAGAATGATCCGGCCGGTCATGTCATTACGGGTGGTGTAGTTGCGTTGCCAATCGAGCCGGGTCAGGAACACATCGCCGTCGAACGTGGTCGGATCGCTGATCCCGATCAGCCCCTTGTAGCAGAAAAGATGCTCCTCGAACTGCCGAGGCTTGTCATTTTCGGTGCCGATTTCACCTTCGACGGTGAAATAGGTGATGCCATGGCGGGCGCAGGTCGCCCGCACATGGTTGCCCTGTTTTTCAAAGCTGGTGACGGCGATCTTTTTGGGCTCGCCAAAACGCTCGCGGCCACCGGTAACAACGGTTTCGCCCTCCATCGCCATATGGAAGCAATAAGCGCCAGGCTGGCCCTCGAAGCTGCACATCACGCTCATCGTCAACGCACCGATCTCGACGGTGCGTTCGGGCGAATAATGCATCGCGACATGGGCGAGCTGAATCTTGATCTCGGGCCGGTCGATCGGATCGAGCGGACGCGGCAGCATTGCCGCATAAACCTGCGGATCGGTTTCATAGGTCGCACGGATCGTGCGGACGGTGTTGTGCAGCCCGCCCGCCGGGCGGCCGGAATCAGAAGCCTTCAGATAGCGTAGCCGATTCATCATCATCTCCCCTTTTGGTCGGTAGCCGGCCGTATTGTCCGGTTGTCCACCGGTGATCTTGGCGCGCCGTTATTCGGCGGCGATACTGGTCTTGCCGCTGTCATGGTCGGCGTAGAATTGCTCAAAATAGCGCCTGAAGCGCAGAATAGGGCCATCCCCGTCGCAAAGCAGCGGACGGACGCGATGGATCTTGCGGTCCCAGATCGGGATGTCACCTTCCACCCCGGACTGACCGGTTGTCGATGCTATCGCCGCCTTTATGGCCTGCTCCTCGAACGATCCGGCTGGCACGACCGGATGGGTGAAACAAAAGCGCAGCTCGCATTCATCGGCTTCGACCGGGGTCACCAGCACCTGCAACGCCAGCGTGACTATGCCCGTCAGATGCGTCGTCTTCTGGCCAGCGCCATTCTGGACGGTGTGCACGCTCGACTGCACCAGTTTTGTCTCCCCGCCGGGCAGCGTGATCGTCCGCTCCCCAACGGCGGCGGACCGTCGGATATGGCCTTCATAGGTCGTCACGCCCTCGGGGACGGAGTTCATCCGGTGCACATATTCGAAATGCGCTACATCGACGCCGTTCTCGGCGATCTCCTGCGGGTTGCTGCGAAAGCGCCATTCAAGACGGGTCGGCGCGGCCCAGCCCGGCTGGGTGAATTCGGCCACCTCGAGCACATCATGCAGCGGCGCCAGGCTGTGCGGATGATACCAGCCCCAGACGACGCCATTGACTTCCCGCACCGGATACGGCCCGGCCACCGGCTCGCGCTTGCAGATCGGCGGCATCACCCTCGCGTAAGGAATGTCCACGCAATAGCCATCGGGATTGAAGGCCCAGGCGTGGAAGGCGCAGCGCAGCGTATCTCCATCGACCCGGCCGCCTTCGCCCAGATGGGCCCCCAGATGCGGGCAATAGGCATCGAGCAAACCGGCTATGCCGCTTTCGTTGCGGAACAGCACAAGATCGCGGCCGAAATAATGCAGCGATTTTACATCGCCGATGGCCAGTTCGTCGGCATAGGCGACAAAGAACCAGCCAAACGGGATCGTCATCGGAAATCGGTCCGCCCTGGGCATCTTGAGTCTCCCGCCGTCGCTGCGATCCATCGCCGTTCATCCGGAAACTAACACAATGGACCGGCTGCAAAAGATCACTGGCGGCAACGCACTGTTCGCACAGGCACTGCAATCAGTCGTTTTGCGGATCTGCTCCCGGCTCCAGCCTTGCCGCCATCCAGGGCCGCAGTTTGATGATGGTGTAACGGCTGGTCAGATAATCGATAAAGGCGCGCGTTGCCGATGGCGTAATACCGGCCGGAAACACGGCCCGCACCTCCTTGTCGTGCAACGTCCATTCGTCGTACGGAGTGAGCAGATGGCCGTCGATAAGGTCCTGGCGGACAAGACTGATCGGCAGATGCGCGAGGCCAAGCCCGCGCCGTGCCGCCCAGCGCAAGGCGACACCGCTGTTGCTGCGCCAATGGCCGGGCACGCGCACCGACCGTCCTTCGTTGAAGTGGAACATGCTGCTGGAGTCGGACAGGCAGGCATGCCGGCCCAGATCGTCAGGCGACGTCGGCCAGCCATGTTTTTCAATATAGTCCGGCGATGCACACAGGCAGTAGGTAAGATAACCAAACAACCGCGCCACCATAGAGGAATCGTCAAGCGGACCATAGCGGATGGCGACATCAAAGCTCTGGCCGGCGAGATCGGCTTCCTGCAGATAGGCAATGACCTGGATTTCGATGTTGGGATGATTGGCGCTGAAGTCAGCGAGCAACGCCGACATGAAATCGGAACCGAACGTATCGCTGAGCAGGATGCGCAGCCGACCGACCGGCTGCGACTGGAATTGCGCCATGCTGCGTTCCAGATCGGCCAGTTCGTCGTGCATCGCCAGACACCGGCGGTAGAATTGTTCGCCAGCAGCGGTCAGCGCCATGCGCCGGGTGGTCCGGATGACAAGTTGCACACCAATCCGCGCCTCAAGCTCGCTGATTGTCTTGC
>JBMOFG010000278.1:0-3617 GCA_049314415.1 Polymorphobacter sp. | reverse complement strand
GCTCATGCTGACCGCATGCGGCGGCGCCGGCAGCACCGCGACCGGGGCAAGCATTACGGCGACCGTCACGCCGACATCGACGGCTACACCGGCTCCAACGCCGACACCAACCCCGACACCAACCCCGACACCCATTACCTCGGCGTCGATTGCCGAATTCACCACGCTCGATCTGTCGGCGCTGGCCAATTATGCCAATCCGGCGCTGCCGCCCTATTATGATGGCTCGGTTCCGGACAACACGCCAGCGGGCAATGCCGTCACCGATCGCATTGCCACGCTTGGCCGGGTGCTATTCTATGACAAAAGGCTGAGTATCAACAACAGCATCGCGTGCGCATCATGCCATCGCCAAGCCAATGGTTTCGATGATCCGCGGCGGTTCTCAACCGGTTTCTCGGGCGCAGCCTTCACCACGGCGCACGCCATGCGGCTCGGCAACATCCGCCATTACCGCACCGGCACGATGTTCTGGGACAAGCGCGCCGCCTCGGTCGAAGTCCAAGCGAGCCAGCCGATCACCAACGCCATCGAAATGGGCTGGGATGCGCCCGCCGGCGGCATCGCCGCGCTGATCACCAAGATGCGCGGCTTGAGCTATTATCCCGACCTGTTCACCTTTGCCTTTGGCGATGCCAACATCAGCGAA
The DNA here is from genome assembly GCA_049314415.1 of Polymorphobacter sp. Lineage (GTDB taxonomy): Bacteria > Pseudomonadota > Alphaproteobacteria > Sphingomonadales > Sphingomonadaceae > Sandarakinorhabdus. Next base: position 2,968 of record JBMOFG010000278.1, on the reverse strand, counting down.
ACCCGCATCCAGCAGGCGCTGGCGCAGTTCGAACGCGCGATGATTTCTTCGAACAGCCGGTGGGACACCGCCTATGCGCAGGTGTTCAGCGCAGCGGCACCGAACCGCAACCTCAACGTCACCCTGCCCGGCTTGAGCGATGCCGAAAACCGCGGGCGGCAATTGTTCATGACCGCGCCCAATGCCGGCGGCGCCGGCTGTGTTGCGTGCCATGTGCCGCCCAGCTATGCGCTGGCCGCCAATTCGGACAGCAACGGGCTTGATGCCGGCGAAACCGTGATCTTCAAGTCACCGGCGCTCAAGAATATCGGCGTATCGCAGGCGTTCATGCACGATGGCCGTTTCGCCACGCTCGATCAGGTCGTCGAACATTATAACAGCGGCGTTCAGCCCGGCCCGGCGCTCGACAACCGGCTGCGCGGGCCCGGCGGCGGCCCACAGCGGCTGGGCCTGTCGGCAACCGACAAGGGGGCGCTGGTCGCCTTCATGCAGACACTGACCGATCCGGTGCTCAACAACGATCCGAAATTTTCAGACCCGTTCAAGAAATAGGGAAGCAAGAAATAGGGCGCGTGGCCAGATAGGGCGTGGGGTCAGGCACCGCGGCCTCCCCGAGCAACAGCGCCGCGCACAGGTCGGCGGCGGCAGGCGCGGTCTGGATGCCAAAGCCGCCCTGCCCGGCACACCAGAACAGCCCGGGCACGGCGCCATCCCAGCCGAACACCGGCACCCGGTCCGGCGCGAAGGTTCTGAGGCCGGCCCAGCTGTTTTCGAGGTGCTTGACCGTGACCGTTGTCGCCTGTTCGAAGCGATCGATGACGGTGGCGATGTCAAGCTCTTCGGGGCGCACGTCATGTGCGACATCGGGGGTCTCGTCATGCGGGCTGAGCCACAGGCGGCCGCCATCGGGCTTGAAATAGAAGCGCCCGGCGGCGTCCAGCGTGATCGGCAGATCGGCGGGGGGCGGCGGATCGATGGCGAGGACTACCATAGTGCGGCGCAAGGGCTGCAACCCGCGCGGGCGGGCCCCCGCCAGCATGGCAACAGCATCGGCCCAGGCGCCGGCGGCGTTGACGATGGTGGTGGCGGTGAATTCGCCGGCACGGGTGCTGATCGTCCAGCCGTCGGTGTCGCGCGCCAGTGCGGTTACCTGCGCATCGGCAATGACGGTGGTGCCGCGCAGATAGGCCGCGTGGAGCGCGGCGACATCGATATCGAAGCAATCGGGCTCGATGATCGCCGCCGTGCACCAGTCAGGCCGCAGCATGGCGCCGGCCGGTGTGGCGGCGAGTGCGGCGGCATCGAGGCGCTGATAATGCACGCCGCCGGCATCGAATTCTGCCGCCAACGCCGGCAGTGCCGCGGCGTCATCGGGTGGCGCGATATAGAGCGCGGCGCGCGGGCTGAGCAGCGGGCGGTCGCAAAAGCCCGGCGGCGGCGCATCGAAAAAAGCCCGAGACGCCTGGCTCAACGGCACGATCGCCGGCCCGCCATAGCTTTCGACCCAGAATGCCGCCGAGCGCCCGGTGGTGTGGTAGCCGGGGTGCGCTTCCATCTCGAGAATGGCGATCGTCAGCCCGGCGTCGCGCTGCCGCAACGCCCAGGCCAGGCTCGCCCCGGCAATGCCGCCGCCGATGATGGCGATATCGAACTTCATGGCGCCTGCATAAGGAAAGCCAGCGCGCGCGCCAGCACCTGTGCGCGTGTGTCGCTGGCCTCGCGCAGCAATTCATGGCCGGCACCGGGGATGGCGACCAGTGCCGCACCCGGCAGCAGCGTATGGGCGCGGCGCGTCGCGCTATTGTCGACCAACCGGTCATCGGCGGGGATCAGGATCAGCAGCGGCGTGCCGACGCGCCGCAACCCGGCAAACAGCCGGTCGAGCGAACGGAACGCCGCCGCGAGCCAGCCATAGGTCGGGCTGCCGATCGACAGCGCGGGATTTTGCGCCGTCCACCAGGCTTCGTCGCCATAGCGTTCGGGGTCGCTGGTCAGCAGCAATTGCCGGCCGCTGCCCGGGGCCGCCTTGATGCGCGGGCCGCCGCCACGCACATAGCGGCCACCGCGGCCAAGCAGGACCATGGCGCGCGCCATGGTGCGCGCCAGCATCGGCGCCACCGGCGGCGTCAGCATCCCGAGCATGGGGGACAGCAGTACGACGCGGCCAAAGCCACCGCCGCCATCGGCGAGCCGGCGCAGCAGCAGATGCCCGCCCATCGAATGCGCCATGGCGAACCACGGCCCGGGCAGCGCGGTGTGAAACCAACCGGTCAGTTCGTCGAGATCGGCCAGCCAAGGCTCGAAACTATCCGCATGGCCTTTTTCAGGGGCATCGCCCATCCGCCCCGAAAGCCCCTGGCCGCGCCAGTCGAAGCTGGCGACACCCCAGCCGGCATCGACCAGATCATGGATGGTTTCGGCATATTTTTCGACAAAGTCGCCGCGCCCGTTGAGCAGCAGGATCGCGCCCCGTGCCGGGTCGCGCCCGGGCCAGAAGATCGTCCGCACCGGCCAGCCATCGCGCATCGCCCGGACTTGCTGCTTACCACCTGCTGGCAGGCCATGGCGGCGGGCGGCGTCGCTCATGCGGCCGCTTCGGCGGCGCGCAAAGGGGGTGGCTCGCGGCCGCGAAGTTTCAGCGCCGGCACCGACAGTGTCACCAGCCAGGCCAGCGCCAGGATCGCCAGCGTGACGGGGAACAGCGCTTCGATGGCGATGGCAAAGCTGGCCTTCAGACCAGCCGCCGCCGCCGCGGTGCGCGCCGGGTCGGCGCTGGCGCGCGCGGCCAGCGCGGCGTGCAGTGCGGTCTTGTCCATCGCCAGCGTCTGCGCCTGCGCCAGCTCGATCGCCTCGCCCGGCACCAGCAGTTCGGGCACCCGCTGCGGCAGTTCGCGGGTCAGGTTGAAGGTCAGCAGGGCGCCGAAAACCGCCACCCCCACCGTCGCGCCGATCTGACGGAAAAATTGTG
>JBMOFG010000277.1:0-3617 GCA_049314415.1 Polymorphobacter sp. | reverse complement strand
TGCCTCTGGGCGCACGCTGCCGGGTGAGATCGGCGGCGCACTCGCCTTTCTGTTCGTCGGCGCTGGCGTTGCGATGACCCAGACTGCCGGACTTGCGTTGGCCAATGATCTGGCGCCACCTGCGGTGCGGCCGCGCGTCGTCTCGTTGCTCTATGTCATGCTGCTTGTCGGAATGCTGCTCAGTTCGCTGGTGCTCGGTCGTTTGCTTGTTGATTTCTCACCGACCCAGCTCATCGAGGTCATCCAGGGCACGGCGGTGGTTACCGTCATCCTCAATGTCATCGCGCTGTGGAAGCAGGAAGTGCGTATTCCGGGCGGAAATCGTGACGCCGAAGCGCCGCCGGAATTTCGCTACACATGGGCGGAGTTTATAGCCGCGCCGAAAACCCGGCGGCTGCTTGTGGCGGTCGGGCTGGGGGGAGCCGGTTTCGGTATGCAGGACATTCTGCTTGAACCCTATGGTGGCCAAGTCCTTGGGCTTACAGTTGGCGCGACAACGGCACTGACGGCGCTTTCATCATGGGGCACGCTTGTCGGGCTGACGATTGCCGCTAGCAAGCTGGCGCGCGGTTCCGATCCGGCCCGGTTGGCAGGACTGGGCGCGATCGCGGGCATTGTGGCCTTTGCCCTTGTCATCATGTCAGCGCCGTTGCACTCGGTGCCGCTGTTTTGCTTCGGCGCCGCCGGCATCGGTTTTGGCGCGGGCTTGTTCGCGGTTTGCACGCTGACGGCGGCGATGAGCCTGGCCGATGAATTCCAATCTGGCCTTGCGCTTGGCGCCTGGGGCGCGGTTCAGGCATCGGCGGCCGGAGTCGGAATGCTTGTGTCGGGTGGAATCCGCGACGGAATCGGCGCGCTGGCTGTTGCCGGCGCTCTCGGACCTGGCCTTGCTGATCCCGCTACCGGCTACTCGATTGTCTGGCATATCGAGATTGTGTTGCTGTTTGCCAGCCTTATTGCGCTGGGACCACTGGCGCGACGGTCCTCGGCACCATATCATGGTGCACGCTTCGGCCTGACCGAATTCCCAACCTGAAGGGGAGAGAGACGATGTCCAATGTCATTCTGGTAGGAGGGCTCGATATCGCCGAGCTGGCTTTTTACCTGTTTGCGGCCTTTTTTCTGGGCTTGATCTTCTATCTGCGCCGCGAAGATCGCCGCGAAGGTTACCCCCGTGAAGAAGATCTGACCGGCGCACCTTTGGCCGAGGGCGGAATTTTTGCCCGGGCGACACCCAAGACCTTCACCTTGCCCTTTGGGCGCGGCACTTTGTCGGTACCCAATGGCGATCGTGATGCGATGCCGGAAAATGTGACGGCGCGCACAATGCCGGGAACGCCTTTCGAACCCCTCGGCAATCCGCTGACATCGGGTGTCGGTCCGGCCGCTTATGCCATGCGTGCCGATCGCCCCGATGTGGATATGTTCAACAAACCGCGGATCGTGCCGATGCGCATCGCGGAGCACATCAGCATCGAGGGTCGCGATACCGACCCGCGCGGTCTGCCGATCGCGGGTTGCGACCATGCGATAGCAGGTACCGTTCGCGATGTTTGGGTTGATCGTGCTGAGCATGTCATACGCTACCTTGAAGTCGCGCTGACTGGGGGCGGAATGGTTCTGGTTCCGATGCCGGTGGTGCTGGTGACAGAGCGATATGTTGATTGCGATGCCGTTACCGGTGCCCAGATCGCCGGCGGTCCGCAATTGGCATCAGCGGAACAGATCACGCTGCTAGAGGAAGAAAAGGTTCAGGCCTATTTTGGTGCCGGTTACCTTTGGGCCACGCCTGAACGGGCGGAACCCAAGCTGTGACCACGGAGTATGATAACGAACCGATAAAAGGTTTGCCCGGTTTCCTGCCCAAGGATGAATCGATCCTATGGCAAGGGGCGCCTGATTGGCAGTCAATGGCACGCAGCGTATTTCATACCCGTATCGTCGCCGGCTGGTTCGTGATTGTTGCGATGGGTGCCTTTGTTGCAGGCGGCACCGGGCCGCTCGGCGCCGCCATTACCCTGCTGGTCGCGGGGCTAGGGCTCGGTCTGCTAGCTTTCCTTGCTTGGGTCCAGGCGCGCAGCACAGTGTATACACTGACGCAGAAGCGGTTGGTTATGCGTTTCGGTGTTGCACTGCCGAAATGTGTCAACCTGCCGCTCGCACAGATTGTCAGCGCCGATGTGCAGCCGGCCGGCGCCGGCCGGTGCGATATAGCGCTGCGTGTCGCCGGGCGTTTTCCGCTCGGTTGGTTGCAGATGTGGCCACATGTCCGCCCGTGGATGATCAACGACCCACAGCCGATGCTGCGAGCGATACCCGAAAGCGCCGTTCCGTTACTGTCGGCAACCCTTGCCATGGCTGACCCGGCCCGTCAGGTCGCGACGCAATTGACAACCGCCGGCGCCGACGGCTCGATCGGGGTCGCTGCGTGAGCGACTTTCGCCATGAACGCTTTCCTGTCGGCGCGCTTTATGGCGCAGCCGGAGTGATCGGCATTACCATGGCGCTAGTCTTCGGCATGCGGTTCGGTGTCGTCGAGCGCCCGGAAACCGCGCCGCAGCACCGGGTCGCCACCAAGGTCAAGGTTGTCGCCGAACGTCAGTTCCGTTTTGCCGATCGTGCAGACGGCGCCCTGCTGGTCACCGACGCAACGGACAACAGCCTTGCCATGATTCTTGAGCCGGGTTCGAATAGCGGCTTCATCCGCGGCACGATGCGCGGCATCCTGCGCGAACGCATGCTGCACGAGGTCGATCGAAACGGCCCGGTCAAGATCACGCAATGGGCGGATGGCGCGCTGACGCTGACCGATCCGAGCACCGGCCGCATCCTCGAACTGGGCAGTTTCGGCCATACCAACCGCGCCGCCTATGCGGTGCTGCTGTCGACTCCGCCCGGTCGTACGATCACCATTCCGGCCGTCCCGGGGGGCGCCGCCTGATGCGACTGTTCACCCGCGAAACTCTGGAAACCGGCTGCACGATCGCTGTCGAGCACAGCGCAGACCATCTGCACGCCCATGTCGAGCTTGATGGCGATATCAAGCTCGGCCCCGGTGACCAGGTGCGGGTGCATGGCGACCCGGTGCGGCTACCCTATGGCGCCGCCATCGAGTTGCGACGGCGCGTCACGGTATCGCGCGCCGGGCTTTTGGCGCAATGGTGGACCAAGCTGCGCGCCAGCGTCGAATTGACCGATTTGTATGAAATCACTTTCACCTCGGAGAAGCCGCGATGACCGCGCCCAGCCTGGTTGCCGAACCCGAAACCGGTTCCCTTTTGCGCGCCGAGGGAGATACCCAGCGCGATGTATCGATCACCCGCGACGTTACCCAGGCGATGGCCAATGAAGACACGGTGTTGTCCCCGCGCTTCTATACCACCGATTTCGACGCGATGGACAAGATCGACGTCAGCCCGGTGCGCGCCGAATGGGATGCGCTGATTGCCGAAATGACCGCCGACCCCAACAAGCGCCATTTCAAGCGCACACCGGAATTTGACGGCGTCATCGAAAACTTGCCACCGGCGCTGCGGCTGGAGTTCACCGATTTCCTCGTGTCGTCGATGACATCGGAATTCTCGGGCTGCATCCTCTATGCCGAGATCGCCAAGCGG
>JBMOFG010000276.1:0-3644 GCA_049314415.1 Polymorphobacter sp. | reverse complement strand
CATCGCCGCGCTTGCCGGGCTCGAGCGTACCGAGATCAGCCAGCCCGAAAATCTGCGCCGGCGCCCGGGTGATCGCCGCCAGCGCCTGGCCGCGGGTCAACCCGACGCCGCCAGGGACCGCCGCCTGCGCCACGGCGTTGCCGGCGAAATAGGGCAGGTTACGCGGCTGCGCGCCCGAATCGCCACCGAAAATGCCGAAGCCCACCGACACCCCCGCTGCCACCAGCCGCCCGACGTTGGAGCGGGTGGAAGCCAGCGTTTCGAACGAATCGGGCAAGTCGAACAAGGACAGCGTCACCACCGGTACCCGGGCGGCGGCGATCTTGTCTGCCACCATCCAGCCTTCGCGCGCGCCGATGAGGATAAGGTGCAGCCTGGGGAACTCGGCGCGCAAGGCGAGCACCGCGCTGATATCGCTGGCGCGCTCGGCATGGATAACGGCGGGCACCCGGCCTTCGACGACAGGCACAAGGGCTTCGGCATCGAGCCGCTTGATCAGCGAATCCTTGTCGCGCCCGCTGTCGAATGCTGCCGGATTGCGGGCAAAGCGCTGCGCTTCGGCGAAACCGTTGCGCAGGTTGAGCCAGGCCGCCGGGCGCGAGCCACCGGCAGCGCGCGCGCCGTCTTCGCCAAGCTCGATGAACTGGAAGGCGCGTTTTGCCATGACGATATCACCGCTGGCCGCCAAGCTGATGATCGCCCCCTGCCCGCCGAAAATCTCGTTCGAAATCTCGGGACCGACCACGGCGCGGGTGACTCCGCCGAACCGGTTGATGGCAATCGGCGGCGACATCGGATTGATCGCCGGTGCCACGTCGATCGCTGCCGAAAACGGCGTGGTGCGCGCGCTGGCATCATTGGTCTGACGCACGCCTTCGACCTCGACGATGCCCAGCGTCGACATGGCGGTGATCAGTCCCGGCGTCACGAACTTGCCGGTCGCGTCGATGACCGTTGCGCCCGCCGGCACAGCCAGCCCGGCACCGACTGCCGTGATACGGCCGTCGCGGATGATGACAGTGCCATTGGCGATGCTGGTCTCGCCCACCGCGGTGAGCACGGTGCCACCGGTGATGGCGATGGTGGCGGCATTGGCCGGTGTGGCGAGCAAGGCCGCGACAATGAGGGACAGACGCTTCATTTCGCATCTCCCGCGCCGGCCTGGCCCAATTCGAAATCGGATATAGGGCGGCGGTCGGGGTCGGCCCAATCGTACAGGAGCGCGCCATCGATCCAAACGCGCTCGGCACGGGCATAAACCGAAAAAGGGCTGGCATTCCACAACACGACATCGCCCATCTTGCCAGGCTCGAGGCTGCCGGTGCGGTCAGCAATGCCGAGGCCCTTCGCCGCATTGAGGGTAAACCAGGTCACGGCGTGTTCAGGCTTGATGCCGAGCCCCATGCGGTTGCCCGCCGCCATCGCCTTGGCGGCTTCCTGGTTGAGCCGCTGGATGCCATTGGCGTCGTCGCTATGCACGATGGCGCAGGCCCCGGCCTTGTCGACCAGCGCGATATTCTCGCGAATGCCGTCATAGCTTTCCATCTTGAAACCATACCAATCGGCCCACAAGGCACTACAGATGCCTTCCTTCGCCAGGATATCGGCGATCTTGTAGCTTTCGACGGCGTGATGGAACGCCGTCACTTTATAGCCGAACTCTTTTGCCATCGCGATGACATTGGTCATTTCATCGGCACGATAACAGTGGTTCTGAATCAGGATCTCGCCGTTGAGCACACCCATCAGCGTGTCCTTGGCAAGGTCGCGGCGCGGCGCATCGGTCGGCTTGGCCGTACCGGCTTTGGCGCGGCGGCCATAATCGTCCCAGCGCCGTTTATATTCGACCGCATCGGCCCAAACTTGCCGAGCATAGGCGATATTACCCATGCGCGTCTGCGGCATCTGGCCCTTGTTGCCATAGACGCGCTTGGGATTTTCGCCGCACGCCATCTTCAAACTATAGGGAGCACCGGGATATTTCATGTCCTGCACGCTGCGGCCATAAACGGTCTTCAGCGTCGTACCGCGACCGCCGAACAGATTGGCCGAACCCGGCAAGACGTGAAACGCGGTCACCCCGCCGGCCAGCGCCCGGGCAAAGCCGGCGTCCTGCGGCCAGACCGAATGTTCGGCCCAGACTTCGGGACGCGCCGGGCTGGTCGCTTCATTACCATCGCTGAGGGCTTCGACTCCCGGGCTGGGATAGTCGCCAAGATGGCTGTGGATGTCGATGATGCCCGGCGTGACGAACTTGCCGGTGCCGTCGATAACCGTCGCGCCGGCGGGAACCGTGACACTGGCACCGATCTCGGCAATCCGGCCATTTTCGATACGCACTGCGCCGGGGCTGAACAGCTTGCCGGTGCCATCATAGACGGTGGCGTTGCGGATGACGGTGGCGACCCCTGGATAGGGTTTGTAGGTCGATGGCCAAGGGTCGGACGGGATGGTCACCACTTCAGCCGGCTTGCCGCCGGCGGTTGCTGGCTTGGGCGGCGGATCGGTGGCGCAGCCGGCAAGCAGCAGCAGCCCGAAGATCGGCGATATCCGCATCATTTGACCCCGTGCATCCAGCGCTTGAGGAGCGGCGACACCAGCAGCAGCAGCGCGCCGATGCCGACTGCGATCCAGCCGATCCAGGTGAACACCCCGACATAGGTAGCGAGGCTGACCTTGAGATTGGTAACTTGACCGCCGACCGTTTCGACACTGGCGAATTGTGCGACGATGCCGGCGACATATTGCGCCACCGCGATCGACAGGAACCACACCCCCATCATCATGGCGACGATGCGCGCCATCGACAATTTGGTGATCATGCTCAGCCCGACCGGCGAAATGCACAATTCCGCTGCCGAAGGGATGAAATAGATCAGCGCGATCCAGCCCAGCCCGACCTTGAAATCCGGCCCCGCGAATTGCGTGCCGAACACCAGCGCCAGGAAGCCGAGGCCGGCCCCCATCAGCGCGATGGCGAACTTGACCGGAATGCCGGGTTCCCGGCCGCGCTTGGCGAGCCACAGCCACAGCGCGCTGAACACCGGCGCCAGCATGATAATGAAGATGGCGTTGAACACCTGCACCTGCCCGGCCGGCATAAGATAGCTGCCGATCTGCCGGTCGGTGTTGCGATCGGCAAAGAAGGTCAGCGAGCTGCCAGCCTGTTCGAACAAGGTCCAGAACACCACGTTGAAGACGATCAGCACAAAGGCTGCCGCCATCATCTGGAACTCCTTCACGCTGCCGGTTCGCCAGGCATAGGCGGGAATGCCGATAACCGCCGCGAAGAAGGTGAAAAACATCAACCTGCCGAGCAGCGGCAGCGACGCGATATAGCCAAGGAAGCCTTGGCCGGATTTCGCAGCAGCAGCCGCCACATCGGCGGTATCCAGCATGTTGCGGAACAGCAGCCAGGTCAGCGGCACGAAGGCAATCGCGGCGATATAAATCAACAGATCGCGATTGGCTCCGGCGCCTGCGGGCCGGTCGCCATAGCCGTCGAGACGCCCGCCATCAAAATGCATCAGCAGCCAGGACAGCAGCATCCCCACCGCCGCCAAGCCAAAGCCCAGCGACCAGCCGAAGTACAACGCAACCAGCGGCAGGAAAAACTGGGACAGGAAGGCGCCGATGTTGATGCC
>JBMOFG010000275.1:0-3665 GCA_049314415.1 Polymorphobacter sp. | reverse complement strand
ACGCCGTCCAGATAAATGCCGACTGGTTGGTCGCGGGCCAGGCTGGTATCGGAGGATGGCGACAGGCCGCGGATGGTAATCAGCGGGCTGACACTGTTGCCGACGGTTTGGTTGATCTGCAGATTGGGAACAAAGGCCTGAATGTTGTTGATATTCTGAAAGCCGGCGCGCTCCATCAATGCCGGGTTGATGACCGACACCGCGATCGGCACGTCGAGCAAGCGCCCCTCGCGCCGCTGCGCGGTAACGACGATGTCCGCTTCCACGGTTGGCGCTTCTGCCTGCGGTGCTGGCGCCGGCGCCGGCGCATTGCCCGCCGCTGCTTGTGCATAGGCAACCTGGCTCAAAGCGGTGGACGCGAACAAGAATAATTTCAGACCGTTGATTACGTTCATCAGATTATTTCCAATCCTGATAACTCTACTATAAAAATAACCATGAAAATCTTAAAACAAATCAAATACAATGACGCGTATAAAATCTACCGATTATCAGATAAAGCCTACACTAAATTACTAATATTATTGTAAAATAATTAATTTTACCGTAAGTTTGTAGCTTGTAACAGTTGACGGCATAATTGTTGATTTGCTGACAACAGCTAGCGGCCAAAAGTTCGCGCGCTGGCGGCAACGGCTGCGCGCATGATTTTTTCGTCTTGCTCCCCCGCGTTTGCATCATGCTTGTGCCAGCACTTGCTTTGCGCGTTATTTAGAACGCAAAGCCTGATGAGCGACAAGGCGACGCTGGTGAACGATCAGTCCTTCCACGGAAACAGTGGGCTCCGACCACGCGCATGTGGATGACCCTAATCGGGATCGCCACGAGCGGACCGGAACGTCGTTTTCACTGCTGGCGGAACGCAGGCCCCGTCATTCTGGGGTATAGTTAGCGGAAATTGTCCGCATAGGCTTGGAGCTTGAGCGTGCGCGGCCCAAGCGGCACCACCTCCAGCGTCAGGTCATTCGCTGCGGCATAGGCAATCGCAGCCTCTCGCGAGCCGAAATGCAATTGCACCTGCGTCCGCGTTGCGCCGGAGCCGGACCAGCCGGTCAACGGGTCAGGCCGTTGCGCTTCGTCGCGCTCGATCTCCAGCAGCCATTGGCCCGTACGGGCACGACCCGACTGCATGGACGATTTGGGGCGCTGGTAAAGACGGGCAAGCATGACGCTTCCTTCGCCGATTGCGCCTGGATGTTCAAGCCGCGTCGCGATCGCCGGCCGGCGCGCCCGCACCGTGATTATTCCAAGGGCGCCATAACAAAACCGCGGGCTCCCCGGCGGGAACGGCGCAATTCAGGCGACCGCATCAATAAGCCCGCGCAATGGCGAATTCGACCGTTTCGATCAGCGCGGCCTTGGCCGGGCCATTGGCAAAACCAGCGAGCGCGTCGATCGCCCGCGCACCGTAATGCCGGGCCCGCGCCATGGTATCGGCAACGGCATTGGTCGATTGCAGCAACAGCGAAGCGCGCGCCAGTTCGGCCTCGCCATTGGCCCGGCCGCGCATCGCCAGCCGCCAGAATTCACGCTCTTCCTCATTGCCGCGCGCATAGGCGAGAATGACTGGCAGAGTGATCTTGCCATCGCGGAAATCGTCACCGACGTCCTTGCCCATCGTATCGGCATCGGAAACATAGTCGATGGCATCGTCAACCAGCTGGAACGCAATGCCGAGATGGCGGCCATAGGCTTCGAGCGCGGCTTCGGCCGGCGCCTCGCGTTCCGCCACGACCGCGGCAATCTGGCAGGCGGCGGCGAACAGCGCGGCGGTCTTGGCGGTGATGATCTCGAGGTAGCGGTCTTCGCTGGTCTCGACATTGCGCTGCGCGGTTAGTTGCGCGACTTCGCCTTCGGCGATGATCGCCGCAGCCGAACTGAGGATCTTGAGGACTCTGAGCGAGCCATCTTCGACCATCAGTTCAAACGAACGGCTGAACAGAAAATCGCCGACCAGCACGCTGGCCGGGTTGCCCCACAACCGGTTGGCGGTCGGCTTGCCGCGGCGCAGGCCCGACACATCGACGACATCGTCATGGAGCAGCGTCGCGGTATGGATAAATTCGACCGCGGCGGCGAGCTTGTGATGGCGGGTGCCGCCGTAATCGAGCAGCGCGGCGCAACCCAGCGTCAGCATCGGCCGCAGCCGCTTGCCGCCGCCGGCGATCAAATGGCCTGCCAGTTCGGGGATAAGCGCCACCGGTGACTGCATGCGGTCGATAATCACATGATTGACCTGGGTCAGACCCGGTGCTGTCAACGCCACCAGCGTTGCCATGGAGGGCTCGTCGCGTTTGCGCAGGGTATGAATGGTCGCTGTCATCGCACTGCCGTCCTTAGCCGGATGGCCCCGGCTTGCAAGCCCACAGCTTGCCACCGCGCGAATCCGCCGCAAAGGTGGCATTGCCACAAAGGAAATCGAACGTGTCCGATGAAATTCTAGCCGGCTATCGCGACAGCATCGACAATATCGATGCCGCGCTGGTCTTCATGCTCGCCGAACGCTTCAAGATCACCAAGGCAGTTGGTCGCCATAAGGCCACCGCCGGCCTGCCTGCCGCCGACCCGGGCCGCGAGGCGGCGCAGGTCGCCCGGCTGCGCGCTCTTGCCGAAACCGCCAAGCTCGATCCGGAATTTTCGGAAAAATTCCTGCGGTTCATCATCGATGAAGTGATTCAGCATCATCGTGTCGCGGCGCGGGGGTAAACCCCCGCATCCGTCATTATCGCCACGCAGCGCAGTCCGGTGCTGCCGACGCAGGACGGCGGCTCGCGCCACCGCCCACATCACTGTCCCTCTTGGCGAAAGCTCAGCGGCCGCCGCGATAGCCACCGCCAGCACCGGCGCCGCCACCGGCGCGGGCGCCGCCCTGGCCACGGTGCGGCGTCACTTTGGCGCGCGGATCGCGACCGGGGCGGCCGCCTCCAGGCGCACGGCGGGCAAAATCGCGGCGCTCTTCTTCACGCGGGGCCGGCGGGGCAGCACGCTCGATCTTTTGTGCCGCAACCACAGCAGCGCGGAAATCAGCGGGCAGCGCCAACACGGTGATCTTCTGGCGAATCAGCTTTTCGATATCGCGCAGGAACGGCCGTTCGTCTTCGGCACAAAAGGCGATCGCCTGGCCATCGGCCCCGGCGCGTGCCGTACGGCCGATGCGGTGGACATAGGATTCCGGGACGTTGGGCAGTTCATAATTAATGACATGACTGACGCCGGTCACATCGATACCGCGCGCCGCGATATCGGTCGCCACCAGCACCCGGCAGGTTCCCGCCTTGAAATTGGCCAGCGCCCGTTCGCGCTGCGGCTGGCTCTTGTTGCCATGGATGGCTTCGGCAACAATCCCGGCATTGCCAAGCTGGCGCACGATGCGGTCGGCGCCATGCTTGGTGCGGCTGAACACCAGCGCGCGGTCGATCGACTTGTCCTTCAGAACCAGCTGCAGCAGCGCCGGCTTTTCGGCCTGATTGACGTGGATGACCGCCTGTTCGACGCGCTCCGCGGTGGTGGCCGCCGGCTTGACCGACACCTTGACCGGGTTGGTCAGATATTTCGCCGCCAGTTCCTCGATCGCCTTGGGCATCGTCGCCGAAAAGAACAGCGTCTGGCGCTTGCGCGGCAGCAGGCCGACGATGCGGCGCAGATCATGGATGAACCCGAGATCG
>JBMOFG010000274.1:0-3687 GCA_049314415.1 Polymorphobacter sp. | reverse complement strand
GTCCGCAGGTATTGGGGTTGGTGATCATCACCGCCGCCACATCGAGGCCGAGCCGCGCCTTGAGCGCGTCGAAATCGACCCGGCCGCGGGCATTGGCGGGGATATTCTCGACCGCATAGCCGCAGAAGGCCGCCGTCGCCGGGTTGGTGCCATGGGCGCTTTCGGGCACCAGCACGACCTTGCGGGCGTCGCCGCGCGCTTCGAGCGCCGCACGGATGGCGAGCATGCCGCACAATTCGCCATGGGCGCCGGCCTTGGGGCTCATCGCCACTTCGGGCATGCCGGTCAGCGTCTTCAGCCAATAGGCGAGCGTGTCGATGAGTTGCAGCGCGCCCTGCACGGTGGCCTGGGGTTGCAACGGGTGGATGTCGCTGAACCCCGGCAGCCGCGCCATTTTCTCGTTGAGCCGCGGGTTATGCTTCATCGTGCACGAGCCGAGCGGGAAGATGCCGAGGTCGATACCGTAATTCTGGCGCGACAGGCGGGTGTAGTGGCGCACGGTTTCGGGCTCCGACAGGCCAGGCAGGCCGATCGGCGCGCTGCGGGCGAGGCCGGCAAGGCGATCCTGCACCACCGGAACCGGATCGAGATCGACGCCGCAGCGGTCAACGGCACCGCGCTCGAACAGCAACGGCTCTTCGAGCATCAGCCCGCGGTTGCCGGTATAGGTTTCGGCCACCGATCCGGTGCCGGCGATCCGCGTGACGCGGCCAACGTTGTTCATGGTCATGCCAGCACCTCGTCAAGCGCGTCTTCGAAAGCGTCGAAATCCGCATCGGTCGCGGTTTCGGTGACCGCGACGATCATGCCGCGGTCGAGTTCGCTCACACCCGGATAAAGGCGGCCAAGCGAGATACCGCCGAGCACGCCCTTGTCGGCGAGCTTGCGGATCACCGGGCGCGCTTCGACGGGCAGCTTCAGGGTGAATTCGTTGAAGAACTGCGTTGTCACCAGCTCGACACCGGGCACGCGGCCCAGCCGTTCCGCCAGTTGCACGGCGCGGGCGTGGTTGAGGCTGGCGAGGTGGCGCAGGCCCTGTTCGCCGAGCAGGGTCATGTGAACACTGAAGGCCAGCGCGCAAAGTCCTGAATTGGTGCAGATATTGCTCGTCGCCTTCTCGCGGCGGATATGCTGTTCGCGCGTCGACAGCGTCAGCACAAAGCCACGCTTGCCATCGGCATCGGTGGTTTCGCCACACAAGCGCCCGGGCATCTGGCGGACATGCTTGTCGCGGCAGGCGAACAGGCCGAGGTACGGCCCGCCGAAATTGAGGCCGTTGCCGATCGACTGGCCTTCGCCGACGACGATATCGGCACCCATTTCGCCCGGCGACTTGATCGCGCCGAGCGACATCACTTCGGTGACGACGACGATCAGAAGCGCGCCAGCCGTGTGACAGGCATCAGCGAGCGGCGTCAGGTCGGCGACATGGCCGAAGATATTGGGGTTCTGGACGATGACGCACGAGGTCTGGGCATCGAGCCCGGCGATCAGGTCGGCAATGTCGTCCCCCGGCGCGCCGCTGGTCAGGCGCGGGGTTGTCGTCACCACTTCGTCATCGGTGAAGCGCGTCAGCGTGTTGAGGACGCCGACATAATGCGGGTGGACGCCCGCCGAAACGACCGCCTTCGCCCGGCGGGTGACGCGCCGCGCCATGAACACCGCTTCGGTCATCGCCGTCGAGCCGTCGTACATCGAGGCATTGGCGACTTCCATGCCGGTCAACCGCGCCACCTGGGTCTGGAATTCGAACAGGACCTGGAGGGTGCCTTGCGCGATTTCGGGCTGATAGGGCGTATAGGCGGTGAGGAATTCGCCGCGCTGGATGATGTGATCGACGGTGGCCGGCACATGATGCTTGTAGGCGCCGCCGCCGACGAAAAACGGCACGGTGCCGGCGGTCAAATTCTTGCCCGCCATCACCGACAGCGCGCGTTCGACCTGCATTTCGGGGCTGTGCAGCGGCAGCCCGGCAATCGGTTCGGCGAGATAGGCCGAAGCCGGCACATCGGCGAACAGCGCATCGATATCGGGCGCGCCGATGATGCCGAGCATCGCCGCGCGGTCGGGCTGGGTGAGCGGCAGATAGCGCATCAGAGGGTCGCCACCAGCGCCTTATAGGCGGCTGCGTCCAGCAACCCGTCGAGTTCGGACGGGTCGGACAGGGTCAGCTTGAAGAACCAGCCGGCGCCTTCCGGATCGGTGTTGACCAGCGCCGGATCATCGGCGAGCGCCGCATTGGCTTCGATAACGGTGCCCGATACCGGCGAATAGACGTCGGACGCCGCCTTGACCGATTCGACTACCGCGGCTTCCTTGCCCCTGGCGACGACGGTGCCGGCGGCGGGGACTTCGGCGAAGACCACGTCACCGAGCGCATTCTGGGCGTAATCGGTAATGCCGACGGTGGCGGTGCTGCCGTCGACCGCCAGCCATTCATGGTCCTTGGTGTAATAGATCGTCATGCTGCTTCCCCTTCTGCTCAGGCGCGGACGTAGTTCTTGGCTTTGAACGGCATCGGCACGACGCGCGCCATCAGGCGTTTGCCCCGCACTTCGATTTCGAGCGGCGTATCGTCAGCCGCGACGTCGCTCGCAACATAGGCCATGGCGATCGGCGCCCCGAGCGAGGGCGCAAAGCCGCCTGACGTGACGATGCCGACAGCGCGGTCGCCGGCGAATACCGGTGCGCCTTCGCGGGCGGGCAATTTGCCGTCGACGGCGAGGCCGACGCGCTTGCGGGCGGCGCCGTTCAGCAATTGATCAAGAATGATTCCGGCGCCGGGAAAGCCGCCTTCGACCTTGCGGCGCTTCGAAATCGCAAAGGCGAGGCCGGCTTCGATGGGGTTGGTGGCAGGGTCGAGATCATGGCCGTAAAGCGGCAGCCCGGCTTCGAGGCGCAGCGAATCGCGCGCGCCAAGCCCGATCGGCTTGACCTCGGGGTGGGCGAGCAGCGCTTCGGCCAGCGCTTCGACGGCGGCCACGGGGACCGAAATCTCGACGCCATCCTCGCCGGTATAGCCCGAACGGCTGATCCATAGCGACACACCCTGCCAATCGAACCCGCCCGAACGCATGAAGCGCAGGTCGGACACGCCAGGCACCAGCCGTTCCATGACGGAAACGGCTTCGGGCCCTTGCAAGGCCAGCAAAGCCCAGTCATCGCGGTAATCGCAGCTGATGCCATGGGCACGCAGGTGGGCGATATCAGCAGCTTTCACCGCGCCGTTGACAACGAGATAGAGGTCGTCACCGCGTCGGGTGACCATCAGATCGTCGAGAATACCGCCCGCTTCGTTCAGCAGCAGCGAATAGCGCAGCGCGCCCGTTGCCAGCCCGGTGATGTCGCCGGGCAGCCACACCTCAAGCGCCGCATCCTGCGCCAGCGGCACCAGCACCTGGCCCATATGGCTGACATCGAACAGCCCGGCATGGGCGCGCGTCCAGAGATGTTCGGCGATGATACCTTCAAACTGGATGGGCATAGCATAGCCGGCGAACGGCACCATGCGGGCGCCGAGGCGGCGATGCAGCGTATCGAGCGGCAAATTCAGGACAGCTTCAGCAGAATCGGCCATGCATGGCCCTTTCGGCGACAGAGTTCGGCATGGGGGATGAGCCCCCCGCGCCTGCCCCCACCTGTCACCGGACCTGAGAGCTTTCACACGGGCGTGCCGTGCTTACCCCT
>JBMOFG010000273.1:0-3689 GCA_049314415.1 Polymorphobacter sp. | reverse complement strand
CCTTGCCGACGGCGAGATCGATGCCGCGCTTCAGGTCCATCGGGTTCATGCCGGCGGCAACCGACTTCATGCCTTCGCGCACAATGGCCTGGGCCAGCACGGTGGCGGTGGTGGTGCCGTCGCCGGCGATGTCATTGGTCTTCGAAGCGACTTCGCGCACCATCTGGGCACCGAGGTTCTCGAAACGGTCCTTGAGTTCGATTTCCTTGGCGACAGTGACGCCGTCCTTGGTGATACGCGGTGCACCGAATGATTTTTCGATGACGACGTTGCGGCCCTTGGGACCCAGCGTCACCTTTACTGCATCGGCGAGAATGTCGACGCCGCGCAGGATGCGCTCACGCGCGTCGCGGCCGAACTTCACATCTTTGGCTGCCATGATGAATATTCCTTATCTTACTGTTTTCAAACGAAGCTTTTCGGTCTCTCAGGCTGTTAGCCGAGAATTCCCAAAATATCGCTTTCCTTCATGATGATCAGGTCTTCGCCGCCGACCTTGACTTCGGTACCCGACCATTTGCCGAACAGGATCTTGTCGCCGGCCTTGACTTCGAGCGGATGGACGGTGCCGTCATCGCCGCGTGCGCCGGTGCCGGCCGAAACGACCACACCTTCCTGCGGCTTTTCCTTGGCCGTATCCGGGATGATGATCCCGCCGGCGGTCTTTTCTTCGGCTTCGATGCGGCGAACGAGCACGCGATCGTGGAGCGGACGGAAAGTCATTATAGCCCTCACTTCTGGTTGAATCTGACCTGCTGGCACTCATCCGATGCGAGTGCCAGCAGTGAGAGGGGATATGTGGCCGGGGTCGGCCCGCGTCAACCCGGCGCTGCAGAAAATTCACATTCGCCGCTTGTGCTGCCGCGCGGCGCCGGCACCAAACAGGGTGCCCCGCGCCGCAATGATCGGCTAAGGAAGGCTCATGTCTCTGCACCCCGTCATCGCCGCGGTCACCGACCGCATTATCAGCCGCAGTGCGCCAGGCCGCCGCGCCTATCTCGATCTCGTGGCGCGCGAAGCGGCGGGCGGAATCGAACGCCCGCGCCTGTCGTGTGGGAACCTCGCCCATGGCTTTGCCGCCGCCGAGGCGGACAAGCCGGCAATCCGTGGCGGCAAGGCCATGAACATCGGCATCGTCACCGCCTTCAACGACATGCTGTCGGCGCACCAGCCGTATCACCGCTACCCCGAACAGATGAAACTGTTCGCCCGCGAAGTCGGCGCGACGGCGCAAGTGGCGGGCGGTGTGCCGGCGATGTGCGATGGCGTCACGCAAGGCCAGACCGGCATGGAATTGTCGCTGTTCAGCCGCGATACCATTGCCCTGTCGACCGCCGTCGCGCTCAGCCACGGCATGTTCGAAGGGCTGGCGCTGCTCGGCATCTGCGACAAGATCGTCCCCGGCCTGATCATCGGGAGCTTACGTTTCGGCCATCTGCCCGCCATCCTCATCCCCGCCGGGCCAATGCCATCGGGCCTGCCCAACAATGAAAAGCAGCGCATCCGCCAGCTCGCCGCCCAGGGCCAGATCGGCCGCGAGGAACTGCTCGATGCCGAAGCCGCCAGCTATCATTCACCCGGCACCTGCACCTTTTACGGCACCGCCAATTCCAACCAGATGCTGATGGAGGTGATGGGCCTGCACATGCCGGGCGCCGCCTTTATCAACCCCGGCACGAAATTGCGCGACCGGCTGACCCGCGCCGCCGTCCATCGCCTCACCGAGATCGGCCGCGGCGGCGATTACCGCCCGCTCGGCCACTGCATCGACGAACGCGCCATCGTGAATGCTGCGGTGGGCTTGCTCGCCACTGGCGGTTCGACCAACCATGCCATCCATATCCCCGCCATGGCACGCGCCGCCGGCATCACCATCGACTGGGCGGATATCGACCGCTTGTCCGCCGCCGTGCCGCTGATCGCCCGGGTCTATCCCAATGGCTCGGGTGATGTGAACCATTATGAAGCCGCGGGCGGCATCGGCTACACGATCAAGACCCTGCTCGATGCCGGACTGCTGCATGATGATATCATGACCGTTGCCGGCGCCAGCCTTGCCGACCACAGCCGCCGCCCGGCGCTGGAAGACGATGCGCTCGTCTGGCGCGATGCTCCGGCGCAATCGCTCGATACCAGCATCCTGCGCAGCGCCGCCGCGCCCTTTGCCCCCGATGGCGGCATGCGACTGGTTACCGGCAATCTTGGCCGCGGCACCTTTAAGACCAGTGCCGTCGATGCCGCCCGCCATACCATCGAAGCCCCCGCACGCGTATTCACCAGCCAGGACGATGTCGTCGCCGCGTTCAAGGCCGGCGAACTCGACCGCGATGTCATCGTCGTGGTGCGTTTCCAGGGTCCGCGCGCCAATGGCATGCCCGAACTCCACAAGCTGACCCCGCCTCTGGGCGTGCTGCAGGACAAGGGCTTCAAGGTCGCGCTGGTCACCGATGGCCGCATGTCGGGGGCGAGCGGGAAGGTGCCCGCCGCCATCCATGTCAGCCCGGAAGCCGCCAATGGCGGCCCGCTCGCGCGGGTGCAGGATGGCGACATCATCCGGCTGTGCGGCCCTGACGGGACACTGGAATTGCAAGTCGCACCCGAGGTGCTCGCTGCACGCGATGCCGCCCAGCCGCCGCGCGCCGCCGATGGCACCGGGCGCGAATTGTTCGCGCTGCTGCGGATTGGCGCCGATGATGCCGAGCGCGGCGCATCGGCCATGCTGGTCGCAGCCGGGTTGTGAGCGAAACATCAGCCGAAATCGTCGCAGCCGATATCGGCGGCACCCACGCGCGTTTCGCCATTGCCCATGTGGCAGGTGGCAAGGTGGTGCACCTCGGCACGCCAGTCATCCTGCGCGCCGCCGATTTCGCCGGGCTGGCCCCGGCCTGGGCGGCGTTCGGCGCGGCGCTCGGCCGACCGCTGCCCCGGCGTGCCGGCATTGCCGTTGCGGCACCACCCGGCGCGATTTACAAATTCACCAACAGCGACTGGGTGGTGCGGCCCGATACACTGAAAGCCGGCCTCGGTCTGGATGATTTTGTCCTGATCAATGATTTCGCCGCCGTGGCGCATGCCGTCGCCGGGCTCGATGCGACGCATTTCCAGCATTTCACCGGCCCTGCCACCCCGCTGCTCGCGGCGCGCCTCATCAGCATCATCGGCCCCGGCACCGGGCTTGGCGTCGCGCAATTGCTGCGCGACGGGCGCCACTATCATGTCATTGCCACCGAAGGCGGCCATATCGGCTTTTCGCCGACCGATGCCATCGAGGCGCAGGTCGCGGCGCGGGTGGCGGCCCGGCATGGCCGCTGTTCGATCGAGCGGCTGGTCTCGGGCGCCGGGTTGGCTGCGATCGCCGAGACCCTGTCGCAAAATGCCGGGCGGGTGCTGCCGCCGCGCGATGACAAGGCGCTGTGGATCGCAGCGCTCGCCGGCGATGACCCGCTGCTCGACGAAGCGGTCGCAATCTTCTGCCGCATCTGGGGGGCGATCACCGGCGATCTGGCGCTGGCACATGGCGCCGAAGCGGTGGTGCTGGCCGGCGGCATCGGCGCGCGGCTGGCGCATCGGCTGGCCGGCTCGGGCTTTGCCGCGCGCTTCACCGCCAAGGGCCGCTATGCCGGTCGCATGGCCGCCCTGCCCGTCAGTCGCATCACCCACCCCGAACCCGGACTTTATGGCGCTGCCGC
>JBMOFG010000272.1:0-3710 GCA_049314415.1 Polymorphobacter sp. | reverse complement strand
TTCGTTGCGCCTGAACGATCGAACAAAAGGGTCGTCCCTCCCGGGGGCGGCCCTTTTCGTTTCAACGCCAGCACGGCCCGACTGCGTGCTTGCCCCGCCGCACCCGCTTAGCCAGGCTGTTGCCGATGGACTCGCGCCCCTTTCCCCATGCCGATGTGATCACCGCGTCGCTGGCGATGCTCGCCGAACGGGCGGGCGATCCGGCACCGCTGGTCTACGCCCGGCTGTTCGCCGCCCAGCCCGACATGGCAGCGCTGTTCTGCAATGACGCAAGCGGCGCGGTACGCGGCGAAATGCTGGCGCAGGTGTTTGATACTATTCTTGATTACATCGGCGACCGCCGCTGGGCGGCGCACCTGCTGGTCGCTGAACGCGATAACCATGCCGCTTATGGTGTGCCGCCGACAGTGTTCGCGACCTTTTTCGGCATAGTCGCCGGGACTGTTCGCGATGTACTCGGCCCGGATTGGACGGCCGAAACCGCAACGGCTTGGGATGCCCTGCTGGACGCGGTCGCAGCGGCGGCGCTGTCTGCTTAAAGCATCGCGTGCAGATGGTCGCGCACGTCCGCCGGCCAATCGCCGAGCAGCGCTGCAAAGCCTGCCGCATCATCGGCGAAGAGCGCCCGCGATGCGGTTTCGAACCCCGGCAGATCGCCAGCCAGCGCCGACATGCACCGATAGACGGCGTCGCGCCGTACCCGCTGCGCCGTCGCGGCATCCTTGCGAACCGTGTCGATCAACCGCCGCAGCGCGACCGATGCGCCGCCGGGCTGCGCCGCCAGCCAGTCCCAGTGGCGCGGCAGCAGCGTCACTTCGCGTGGCACGACACCCAGGCTCGGTCGCCCCCGGCCGCGCGGCAGCGGCGTAACAGCGGCGGCCTCCTGCCGCGGATCAAGATCGACGACAGCGCCGCTTTCGACATCGAACACCAGCGGCATCGGGTTATTGCCAGCCGCTGCGACCGCGGCGGCGACGTCTGCGAGCGAGCCGCTGGCAAGGCGGCGATGGCCGACAAAGGCGATATGGGTTTTCATGGGGAAATTATATCCGGATAAATTTCGGTGTCAATTTTATCCGGGTGATATCTTCGCTTCGCCATGAACAGCATTCGCAAAGCCGCGATTGCCACACAAGGACCGCACGGCCGAAGCCGCGATCTTCGCTGCCCGCTGCCCGGCGAACGGTGGCGGGGTCCGGCCCGCAATATCGCGACTGTCCAGACCTGATAGTGGCTCATCGCTCGCCGTGGCAGTCCGCACGCCGGGCGCGGGGTGAGGACGGCATGATTGTTAAAGTGCTCGAACTGCTGTCTGATGTGGAGGATGCCGTCGCGCGCGCCGGCCAATCATGCGACGTACTGCGCCACTGACGTAACAAGCCCACCACGCCCGCAATTCGATGGCGCGGTAAAACAGCCACGACAACGAATTTTGCGGGCTTTTATCGAGCACCCGCCCTATAGCAGCAATAACCGGCGCGGGGGTGCCCGGGTTTTGATCGGAAGATGATGCTGAACGGTCTGAAGGCAATTACCATGGGCGGCCGCGAGGTCCTGCCGCTGGTTGAAGGCGGCAAGGGCGTTGCGGCGACCAATCACCTGTCATCAGGTGCTTGGGCCCATGCCGGCGGCATCGGCACGATTTCTGCGGTCAATGCCGACAGCTATGATGCCACTGGCCGGATCATCCCCCAAATCTATACCAGGCTGACCCGGCGCGAGCGCCATGAGGAACTGGTCGAGTTCGCCATCGAAGGCGCGGTCCAGCAGGTCGAACGCGCGTATGAAATGGCCTCAAGCGAGTTGAGCCGTGGCCTGGGGGCCATTAATATCAACGTACTGTGGGAAATGGGCGCTGCCCAGCGCGTGCTCGAAGGCGTGCTGTCGCGCACCCGGGGCCTCGTCAATGGCGTCACCTGCGGCGCCGGCATGCCGTACAAGCTGTCGGAAATCGCTGCGCAGCACGGGGTCTATTATTACCCGATCATCAGCAGCGCCCGCGCCTTTCGCGCGCTGTGGAAACGCGCCTATTCAAAGGCGTCGGAATGGCTGGGCGCCGTGGTCTATGAAGACCCTTGGCTCGCCGGCGGCCATAACGGCCTGTCGAATGCCGAAGATCCGCGCACCCCGCAGGACCCGTTGCCGCGCGTACGCGAACTGCGCGCTACGATGCGCGAAGCCGGCATCGCCGATTCGGTGCCCATCATCATGGCAGGCGGCGTCTGGGCATTGAACGAATGGACTGACTGGATCGGAAACCCCGAGCTTGGCCAGATCGTCTTCCAGTTCGGCACCCGCCCGCTGCTGACCAAGGAAAGTCCGATCCCCGAAGGTTGGAAACAGCGGCTGATGACCCTGCACAAGGGCGACATCCTGCTCCACAAATTCTCGCCGACCGGCTTTTATTCCAGCGCGGTGCGCAACCCGTTCCTGCGCAACCTCGAAGCCCGTTCGGAACGCCAGATCGGCTTTTCGACGACGATGACCGACGATCATCCGTTTCTGCTCGATGTCGGCGTTGGTCGTAAAAACTATTATGTCACCCGCGATGACCTGCTGCGCGCCCGCGAATGGTTCGGCGCCGGCTTTACCGAGGCCTTGAAGACCCCCGACAATACGCTGGTCTTCGTCAGCGCTGCCGAAAAGCAGGTGGTGCGCAAGGACCAGTCCGATTGCATGGGCTGCCTGTCGCAATGCGGTTTTTCGAGTTGGGCTGACAATGAAACCAACACCACCGGTCGGCTTGCCGACCCGCGCAGCTTCTGCATACAAAAGACGCTGCAGGAAATCGCTCATGGCGGAGATACCGAGCAGAATCTGATGTTTGGTGGCCATAGCGCCTATCGCTTCGCCACCGATCCATTTTATTCGAACGGCTTCGTGCCGACCGTGAAGCAGCTTGTTGACCGGATCATGACCGGCGCCTGACCGGCACCGCAGCTTGCCGGCGGCAAGATCGCGCCAGGGTGTGGCCAAAGCGCGTGGCGCCCGCCCCGGATCCGAGCCGGAGGGGGGAACGTTACGCCCAGCCCTCCAGCACCTGGTCTGGCGGGCGGTGGCCATCGAACCACACGCGAATATTGGCGATCACCTTTTCACCCATCGCCTGGCGGCCCTCGAACGTCGCGCTGCCCATGTGCGGGATCAGCACCACCCCCGGCAATTCCATCAGCCGGGGATCGACTGCCGGTTCATTCTCGAAGACATCGAGCCCGGCGCCGGCGATCTTGCCCGTCGCAAGCGCTTGGCACAGGGCGTTTTCATCTACGATCTCACCGCGGGCGGCATTGATGATATAGGCTTGGCGCTGCATCAGCGCGAATTGCTTCGCTCCGATCATATGATGTGTTTCGGGGGTATGCGGGCAATTTATGGTGATGATGTCGACCCGCGCCAGCATGGCGTCGAGATTGTCCCACCATGTTGCTTCGAGCCCGGCCTCGACCTCGGCGGGCAGGCGGTGGCGGTTGTGATAATGCACCGTCAAGCCAAAGCCTCTCGCCCGGGTCGCGACGGCGCGGCCGATGCGGCCCATGCCGATGATGCCAAGCCGCTTGCCCGTGATACGATGGCCAAGCATGCCAGTGGGCGACCAGCCACGCCATTCTCCGCCCCGGAGCAGTTTTTCGCCTTCGGCCAGCCGGCGTGGCACGGACAGGATCAGTGCCATGACCATATCGGCTGTATCGTCGGTCAGTACGCCAGGGGTA
>JBMOFG010000271.1:0-3715 GCA_049314415.1 Polymorphobacter sp. | reverse complement strand
ACGGCGGTTTCAGCCGGGATCTTTTCGCCCAGCATCATCATGGCCTGGGCGCGCGCCTTGCCCACGAGGCGCGGCAGCATCCAGGTCGAACCGACATCGGGGACCAGCCCGATGTTGACGAAAGCCTGCAGGAAATAAGCGCTTTTCGCCGCCACAACGATATCGCCGGCCAGCGCATAGGAACAGCCGGCCCCGGCGGCGAGGCCGTTGATCGCGGTGATCACCGGCACCGGCAGCGCGAATAGTCGTTCGAGCAGCGGGTTGAAATGCGTCTCCAACCCCTTGCCGGCATCCACTGGTCCACTGCCGCCGCCGCCCGTCGCGCCGCCGCCGGCCAGATCGGCGCCGCTGCAAAAGGCGCGACCGGTACCGGTCAGCACCAGCACCCGCGCCGTGCCTTCGTCGCGCACCCGGTCGACGGCGTTGATCATTTCGCTGATGACGCCGAGGTGCAGAGCGTTGAGTTGCGCCGGGCGATTGATCGTCAGCGTCGCAACGCCATCGGCTTCGGCAAAAAGAATATGTTCATAGGTCATGGCGTCGGCGCTCCCGGCTCGATGGCTTTACGTACACGTCAAGTGATAGCCGATTCGGCGCGGCATGAAACAACCAAAACAGCGAGGCCGATGCGGGCGCAGCGGTCCGCAAGGAGGAGCGAGAGCGCATGCGGGTCTTCACGGCAGGCTTGTCGGCGCCGTCAGATGAATCCGGACGGCAACATTGCGCAATTATCGCAAATCACCGACGATTTCAGCCAGCGCCGCCAGGCAATCACGCCCTAACACCTTGCTGCGCCCCGGCGACCAGCCGGCCTGCGGGTCGGGCAGGTCATCATTGTCCTTGAAGGGCATTTCCAGCGTCATGGCGAGGCAGCCGAAGCGTTCGGCCACGGCATTCGTGCTCATCGTCAGATTGGCTTTGCCGGGCGCTGCCGACGGATAGCCGATCCGCGTCTGGAAATCGGGGGTCAGCCGCGCCAGCCGCGCCTGATAATCGCGGAGCAGGCCCATTTGCTTGTCAGTGATCGAGGGAATGCCTTCGAAGCCGGCGATGAAGACATGCGGGATCGCTTCGTCGCCATGCACATCGAGCGCGAAATCCACGCCGTTCTGCATCATCGCTGCCAGCACACACAGCACTTCGGGGGATCGTTCCGCCGAAGGGGCCGCCCATTCACGATTGAGGTTCACCCCGGCAGCATTGGTGCGCAGGTGCCCGCGCCGCGAGCCATCGGGGTTCATGTTGGGAATGATATGGAAAGTGACGGCGTCGCGCAGCTTGCGCGCCACCGGGTCGCTGGCATCGACCAGCCGTTCCAGCACGCCTTCCGCCCACCATTCGGCCATGCTCTCGCCCGGGTGCTGGCGGGCATAGAGCCAGGCCTGCAGCGGCCCGCTGCCGATCCGCAGCCGGTCGATCGCCTGACCATCGAGGCTGTGGCCGAGCACATCGGCGGCGACCCCGGGGGCAGCGGCAATGCGCGCCACCAGATCATGGTGCCGTTCCATCGAATAGGGTGCGAAATAGGCGATCCACACCGTATCGCTGTCGGGCGTCAGGCGGATCGTCAGCGTGCCATTGTCGATGGCCGGATCATAGCAGGTGTCGGCACGCGTCCAGATCTGGCGGTCACCCGAAACGACGGCGCGATAGCCCGGCCAGCCGCCAGGATAAGCTGACCGCGCCATGTCGACGAGGCGCAGGGTGCAGGCCTGACCGCGGGCGCCGCTCAGCCGGAAATGGAACCATTGGTAGAAGTCGGACAGATGGTCCCGGACGATGGCAAGTTCGATGTCATCGGGCCCGCCGCAACGGCGGACGGCGATATTGCCGGAATCAAAACCGGCGCTGATGCTGATCATTTGTCGCTCTTCACCTTAACCGTCTGCCCGCTCGGCCCTGGAAAGTCGCTGAACAGCGCTTTGGACAGGGCCGGCAGGGCCACATTGAGCGCCGAAGCCGGCGAATCCGCGGCAATATCCTGCACCGCCCGGCCTTCCCAGACCATCGACCCGTCGGACCGGCGGCGGATCTGCAGCCCGAGGAAATTGCTTCGCACTTCGCCGCTGCGCGTCGCACCGACCGGTAGCGACACACTGCCGCCAACGCCACCGGCGGCGGCGCCGATGCCGATCCGGAAAGGCGAGGATGGCGGCAAACCGGCATGGCTCGACTGCTCGACCCTCAGCGTACCGATATAGCCGCTGTTGCCATCGGCCGCCGGATGCAGGCCGACAGCATCGAGCGCACGCGCGACGACCGCCGCCTGGCTGCGGAATTCCAGGCTGTTGGCGTCCATCCCCGGGCCGGGGCCGAGGATGATCGTATCGCTGGGGATCGGCTGGCCGAGATGAAAGCGGGTGACTTCGGTTGCTGGCGGGGTGACACAGCCGGCAATCAGCAGGGCGAGGGCCAGCGGCGCCAACCGGAGTGCAGGCTTCGAAAGCATGGCGACGTCTCCACAAAGGCGCGGTACGACAGCTTTCCGCGCGTGATTGCGTTCCTGAGGTCGCATGCGCGCGCCCGGCACGCAACCATCGCCGACCCGGCAGGGCACGCCCGATGCAATTTCGTTGACTTTACCGATGGTCTTCCCTAGCCAGCGCGCTCTTGTTTCAGACGAAAAGATTCGAAAGTTTTCCCATGAAGGTCCGCAACTCCCTCAAGTCGCTGAAGAATCGCCATCGCGACTGCCAGGTCGTGCGCCGTCATGGCCGCACTTACGTCATCAACAAAACCAACCGCCGCTTCAAGGCCCGCCAGGGCTGAGTGATTCGCCTTCCCGGCCATGGGAAGGTTGCCGCCGGCCGCTGTTATGCACCGGGTTGAGCCGTGACCATCGCAGAACCTCGCGCCGTGGTTTTCGATGTCGGCAATGTCCTTTACGGGTGGGACATCGGCGCGCTTTACCGCAAGCTTATTCCCGATCTGGCGCGGCTCGACTGGTTTTTGTCGAACGTCGTGACCCCCGACTGGCATTTTCAGCATGATCGCGGACGGCCGCACGCTCAAACTACCGCCGAATTGACCGCGCGTTACCCGGCAGAGGCCGATCTGATCGCCGCCTATGTGCCACGCTGGCTCGAAACCATCACCGGGCCGATTCCCGGCATGCACGAACTTGTTGCCGAGCTACATGGCCGCGGTGTTCCGATCTTCGGCATTACCAATTTTTCCGCCGAATTCTGGGCGATGTTCCGCCCGCACGCGCCGGTTTTCGACTGTTTTGCCGACATCGTCGTGTCAGGGGCGGAACAATTGTTCAAACCCGAACCCGAAATCTACCGCCTGGCACTGCGCCGGTTCGGACTGGCCCGCGGCGAAGGCTTGTTCATCGACGATCGGATCGAAAACGTCCGTGCGGGCGAGGTCGAGGGCTTTCCCGGCCATCATTTCACCGGCCTCGCCCGGCTGCGCACCAGACTGGCCGCCGAAGGCTTGATCACCGCGGCTTGAGGTTCAGCGTTCGGCCAGCTCCTGCCCAGTCAACCGCACGACATGGACGACATTGGTCGTACCCGGTGTTGAGAACGGCACCCCGGCGATCAGCACCAGCGGGTCACCGCCGCGCGCCAGCTTGGTACGCAAGGCCATGCGCTTAGCCTTGGCGACCATTTCCTCGAAACCGGCGACATCGCGGGTGACCACTGCGTGGACGCCCCAGACCAGCCCCATGCGCCGCGCCGTGGCCAGCTTGGGCGTCAGGCACAGCACC
>JBMOFG010000270.1:0-3729 GCA_049314415.1 Polymorphobacter sp. | reverse complement strand
TCCTCGGCGAACCCCTGCCGGGCTGGAAACTCGGCGCCGCCGCGCTGATCATCGGCGGGCTGGCGGTGAACCTTTTCGGCCCCCGCCTGCTTGCCCGCCGCGCCTTCAGCCCTTGATGGTGAAGTTGTAGGGCTCGGTCTTGGCCTTCGCCACCTGCCACGCCGGGCGGGCCTGAAGCCGGGCGGCATAGGCTGCGACATTGGGAAAATGTTCGCCAAGGCCCTGCGCTGTGGCGATTTCGGCGATGAAACTCATCATGATGTCAGCGCCCGACAGGGTGTTTTCCACCAGCCAGTCGTTGCTGCCCAGGCGTTGCGAAAAATAGGCGACGTGCGCGCCTATCTCGCTCTGGATGCGCGGCTGCAACGGTGCGGCGGCATCGCCCAGCCGCGAGGTGTAGAGCGCCAGCAGAAAGGGTGTCATCGCCGAGCCTTCGGCAAAGTGCAGCCATTGCAGATAGGTTTCATGGGCGTCGCTGCCGGGGGTGGGGGCGAGACGGCCGCCGCCATGGCGACGGATGATGTAATCGGTGATCGCGCCCGATTCGATGACGGTGCGGCCAGCATCGGTAATGACGGGCGACTTGCCGAGCGGATGAACGGCCTTCAATTCGGGCGGCGCGAGATTGGTGACGGCATCGCGGCTATAGGCCTTGATCTCATAGGGCAGGGCGAGTTCTTCGAGCAGCCAGAGCACACGCTGCGAGCGGCTGTTGTTGAGGTGGTGGACGGTGATCATGCGGCTCTCCCAGGCGATTGCGAAAGCTTAGCCGCATTTGATGACAAGCGGAAATGGCCTATTGCCCTGGCATGCCGATCATCATCCCTGAAACCGAACTGGTTGAAAGCTTCATCCGCGCGTCGGGGCCGGGGGGGCAAAATGTCAACAAAGTGTCGAGCGCCGTGCAGTTGCGCTTCGATGTGCGCAGCTCGCCAAGCCTTTCCGACGATGTTGCGGTCCGGTTGATGAAACTCGCCGGCAGCCGGATGACCCGCGACGGCGAACTGGTCATCACCGCCGACCGGTTCCGAACCCAGGAACGCAACCGCGCCGACGCGCGGGATCGGTTGCAGGCGCTGGTCGCGCAGGCCGAGGTGCGGCCGGTGAAACGGCGACCTACGCGGCCGAGCACGGGATCAAAAGAGCGGCGGCTGGCTGGCAAGGCGGTGCGATCGGGCGTAAAACAAGGTCGCGGCAAGGTGCGATCGGACGATTGAACCATCGCATTGATGAAACGTTAGAAGGGTCCCTCTTTCAATTTGCCGGCATGCTTCCTATCTCGCCGGAAGATTGTCGCCGCTCCGCCCGTTTTGTGAAAGGATTGCCCATGGCCGCCAACAAGGAAGAATCCGAAGCCGGTATCGAAAATGCTGTCGGAACCGTCGCCGACGCCGTAGCAACCAGTGCCGAAGCCGCCAAGGCCAAGCTTGACGGCAAGATCAACGAATTGAAGGGCAAGGCCGAAGACGTCTATGGCAAGGCCAAGGACGGTTACGTCAAGGCCAGCGAAAAGGCCAAGGCCTGGGCCGACCAGGCGCCTGAAACCGCCCGCGAAGCGCGTGAACGCGCCCAGAAGCTGGCCGAGGAATCGACCGCCAAGGTGCGCCAGACGGTGCAGGAACAGCCGATTGCTGTTCTCGCCGGTGGTGTCGCACTCGGTTTTGTCGTCGGCTGGCTGCTCAGCGGCCGTCGCGGCAACTGAAGCGCCCCGACGGGATGACAAAAGCGCGGGGGGCAACTCCCGCGCTTTTTGCTGTAATCGGCGGTCGGCCGTTGGGATCAGTGCCCGGTTGGCGTTGCCATCAATTCGATCAGTACGCCGGCGGTGTCGCGCGGATGAACGAAAATCACCGGTACGCCATGCGCCCCCATTCGCGGTTCGCCCGTGCCAAGCACTGTCGCCCCGCGTGCCCGCATCGCGTCGCGCGCGGCGATGATGTCAGCAACCTCGAAACAGACATGGTGCTGGCCGCCGCTGGGGTTTTTCCTCAGAAAGCCATGGATTGGTGAATCGGCACCGAGCGGCTCGATCAGTTCGAGTTGGCTGTTGGCGACATCGATGAACGCGACCCGCACGCCCTGCGCGGGCAGGTCGAAAGCCGGGGTCGAAACCGTTGCGCCGAAAAAGCGTTCGTACATGGCGACGGTTGCATCGATGCTGACGCAGGCAATGCCAACATGGTTGAGCCGACCAAGCAACAACGGGGGCAGGTCAGTCGCGGTTCCGGATGCGGTCATCTTCTAGCTTTCGTTTGTCCTGGGTTTGTCGTTAGCTAGCGTCATTATAAGGGGCCGTCGATGATCTACATAATCCTCAATCTTGTGCCCATTCTGCTCGCCACGTTGGCCGGCCTGTTGGTCGGGGCGATCTATCTGCGCTTGGCGGGACTGTCGCTGCGCAGGCCTGGCCTGCTGTTGACCACCGCCATCGCTCAAGGTTGGTTTGCCGCCATTCTGGCGGGCGCGCTCATTCTCGCTCCGGCCAAGGCCGGTGGTTGGACCATGTCGCTTGGCAGCGCGGTCGTGATCTGGATCGGTTTTGTCGTGCCGGTGAATATTGTCACCCTGCGCGCCCGGCGGCATGGCTGGCCGACCGCGGTCATGGACAGCCTTTACTGGCTTGCGGTCATGCTGGTGCAGGCCGTCGTGCTCAAATCCTGGGGGCTTGTGCCGCCGCCGCTGTGATCATCTGCGCGGCCCGCCGTCCGCACCCGTCACCACCCCGTCAACCGGCGACAGCGAACACGGGCAGGGCCCAGACTTTTAGTTTGCTGCCAGCACCGCCAGTTTCGCCAGCCAGTCTTCGCCGTCCTGCGCCCGGGCGACCCGAGGGCTCCCCATGCCGCTGCATTCGGCGCAGGCTGCCTGCATGGTCGGGCCCTGCGCGATCGCACGCATGTCACCAACCGCCGCCAGCAGGCGCAACTGCGATGCGGCGGCCAGCTTGGCAAAGGGATCACGGGATACTTGTTCCTGTTCTTCGCCGGGTCCCATGACGCCGCGGAACAGCGCCACCAGCGGTGATTCCGGGCGTTCGATATCGATGGTGCGGACCTTGCCCTTCAGCCCGGCGCGCGCCGCCGCGGCGACGACAGCGGCATCGAGACCGCCCAATTTGTCGACAAGTTTCAACCGCAAGGCTGTGTTGCCGGCCCAGACCCGTCCCTGGCCGATCCGGTCGACCTCGGCTATCGGCAGCTTGCGCGCGGTGGCGACCAATCCGGTAAAGCGACGGTAAATATCTTCGACCGAGGCTTGCAGGATTACCCGGGTTTCGGGCGACAGGCCGGCGAGCAGATCGGGTTCACCCGAATAAGGGGTGGACTTCACGCCATCGACACCGATGCCGAGCGCGGCAAGGCTGCGGTTGAAACTGGGTATAATGGCAAAAACCCCGATCGATCCGGTGATGGTTGAAGGCATCGCATAGATTTCATCGGCCGCAGTCGCCAACCAATAGCCGCCCGAGGCCGCAACCGGTCCGAACGAAGCCACGACCGGAAGGCCCTGTTTCTTGGCATCGATGAGCGCCTGGCGGATCTCTTCGGAAGCAAGCACGGAGCCGCCACCCGAATCTACCCGGACAACCAACGCCTTCAAGTCGTCATTGTCGGCGACGGCTTTGGCAATAGCGCGCGCGATGGTGGTGCCTCCCGCTGTGCCGCGTGGCGCTTCGCCGTCGACAATGTCGCCAGTCACATAAACCACGCCGATCGCCGGACCTGTTTG
>JBMOFG010000269.1:0-3731 GCA_049314415.1 Polymorphobacter sp. | reverse complement strand
CTCCCGCAGGCGGGAGAGGGGGGCTTGAGGGCGATCTTGCGCATCAACCCGCCAATGCTGCGCAGCGGGCGCGGGCCTGCGCCACGATGCCATCGACCAGTTCGGCGCACGTCGGCAGGTCGCCCAGCCGGCCGCCGACGACACCGGTAGCCATCAGCCCGTGTTCGGCATCGCCATCGACGACCGCGCGCATGATCAGCATCGGCGCTGAGGCCGCCATCATTGCTTGGGGCAGCGACAGCCCACCGTGGGAGGTCATGCCCTTGGCGGTCGCATAGAGTTGCCCCCACGACGCGCCGGTCTGCTTCTTCATCGCCAGCCCGGCTTCAAGCGCGCGCAGCCACATGCCGATCGGCCCCGAGCTTTCGATGCGATCGAGCAAGGGCGTGCGGATCATGCGTTGCGGAATGCCGTCGACCTTGGTGGAAACGATGATCTGGTCGGTGCCGGCCTTGGTGTAGCGCGCCTTGGCACTGGCCGGCACCGGGCTTTCGGCGGTCATCAGGAAGCGCGTGCCCATCGCGATGCCGACCGCGCCATAGGCGAGCGCGGCGGCAAGGCCGCGGCCATCGGCAAAGCCCCCGGCGGCGATCACCGGCACCTGCACCGTGTCGAGCACCTGCGGCAGCAGCACGGTTGTCGGCACCGATCCGGTATGGCCGCCGCCTTCGCCGCCTTGGACGGTGACCATGTCGCAGCCGAGTTCGACCATCTTCTGCGCGTGCTTCACCGCGCCGACGGTGGGGATGCACAGAATGCCGGCGTCACGGAAGCGGGCGATCATCTTTTTGTCCGGGCCGCGCCCGAAGCTGACGGCGCGCACCTGGTCCTTGTTGGCGATGACGAGATCGACGATCTCGGCCGCACCGGGCTGGAACATGTGGAAATTGACGCCGAACGGTTTGTCGGTGAGGCTGCGCAGCGTCGCCAGCTTGGTCGCGGCTTCGCCGGGCGTCATGACGGCAGCGCCCAGGAAGCCAAAGGCCCCGGCGTTGCACGAGGCGGCAACGAGTTGCGGCTCGGCCACCCAGCCCATCGCGGTCTGGATGATCGGGTAGCGGCAGCCGAGCCGCTCGGTCATGACGGTGGCGAGCGGATCAGCCACTCTTGACTTGCGCCTTGTTGGCCGCCGCCATCGACTTGCCGTCGAGCCCGCCGAGGCTGTTGCCCGAGACGAGGTCGTTTTGGGCATGGGCGAAATGGTGCATGTGGAAGACCGCATCCATGGCGCTGCGCTTGCCGCGCAGTTCCTCGACATGGTTGAGCGCCTGCTTCGACAGCCAGTTGCCGAGCCGCGGCCGCGTCGCGAGTTCGGCGGCGATCGCGGCGGTTTCGGCGGCGAGCGTCTCGCGCGGGAACAACCGGTTGACCATCCCGAACTGATAGGCGCGGGCGGCGGGCATGCGTTCGCCGAGCAACAGGAATTCCTTGGCGACGCGCGGCGGCAGTTCAAAGCCATGGGCGAAATATTCGACGCCGGGGATGCCCATGCGGTTGACCGGATCCTGGAAGAAGGCATCCTCACTGGCGACGATCAGGTCGCAGACCCAGGCGAGCATCAGCCCGCCGGCGATGCAGGCGCCCTGCACACAGGCGATGGTCGGCTTGGGAATGTCGCGCCAGCGCCGGCACATGCCGAGATAGACTTCCTGCTCGCGGGTGTAGAGCATTTCGGCGCCGGGCTTGTTGGTATGGTCGGGGTAGAGCAGCTTGCGCTCGAACGGCAGAGTGATGTCGCGCCCCGGGGTGCCGATGTCATGGCCGGCGGAAAAATGCTTGCCAGTGCCGGCGAGGATGATGACCTTGACAGCGTCGTCGTCGGTGGCGCGGCGGAACGCGGCATCGAGGGCGTAGGTCATCTGGCTGTTCTGCGAATTGTGGAACTGCGGCCGGTTCATGGTGATCGTCGCAACCGCACCATCGGTGGCATAAAGCACCGGCTCGTCGGTCTCGTAGACGACATCGACTTTTTTCGGTTCGACGAAATCGCTCATGTCAGGCCCTTTGCGCCGGGGGATTGTCCTTGATGACGCTGGCACGAATTCCGTGCGGGTCAAGTCTCGCGATGATTGCCAGTGTGTCGGCATCGGGGATTGCGGTGGTGCCGGCCGCATCGGCGAGCAGCAGCGGGAAGCCGGTGGCGGCCTGGACTTCGTCGAACGACACGCCGGGATGGAGTGAGATGACGCGGATGGCGTGATCGGGGCCGCCAAAGTCCATGACGCACAAATTGGTGACGATGCGGCGCAGGTCGATGCCGCTATAATTGCCGCCCGCAACGCGCTTGGCGGGGTTGTAGCCGGCGCTGCTCACCATATCGACTTCACCGGCGCAGAAGACGCGGGCGCTGTGCGCCGGAATGAACATCGAATTGGGGTGATAGACGCTGTTGCCGGGGAAGCCGCGCACCCCGAGCATCTGCACCTTGGGTTGCTTGTGGGTGCCGCCCAATGCCGAGAGATTGGTCTGGCCGAAGCGGTCGATCTGGGTCGGGGTCACCATCGCATGGCGGCGGCCGGTCCAGACGGCATCGTCGAAGAAGCGCGAGAACGGCAGATGGCCGGCGAATTTGGGCTGGTAATCGCCGCGCGGACCGATCGGCACCGGTTCCTCGACGAGATAGGCCTCGCCATCGGTCATCATCAGTTCGGGGGTATGGGTCAGCTTGGCGAGGCCGGCAGCGACGCGCGGCACCGGGCCGACCCCGGTGGCGATGATCTCGCCGCCGCCGCGAAAGGCTTCGGAACAGGCAAGGATGCAGAGTTCAGCGAGAGTTGCCATCAGAACACCGGCAGCGGGAGGGCGGAAACGGCGGCAAGGCCACCGACTTTGGCCAGATAATCGGCCTCGCTGGCGCCGATGTTTTCGGCAGCCCAGGCGGCCCAGCCGCCTTCGGCCGCAGCGGCGCCGGTATAGGCCTTGAGGAATTTGCTGTCCCAGCCGTAAAGCGGCGGCATCGATGAGGGGTGCGCCCCGCCGGGGGCCGACACGACACCCGAAATAAAGGCACGCGGCACGATATTGGCCTGCGCGTCATCGGGGTAGCTGTTCTCCATTCGCTCGACGACCTCTTCAGCGCTGACGAAACAGCGGGTCGCCGCCTTGGCGAACCATTCGTCATAATAGGTGTCCGGTCCAAAGGCCTGGATATTGCCGCGCCAGTCGCTGCGGTTGACGTGGAGCAGCGCCGCATCGAGCGTGAGCGCCGGCATGGCGATCAGCGTTTCGGCATCGTCATAGGGCGAGGTGACGGTCTTCAGCCCGCCCAGCGCGGCGAGATCGGTACCGAGCCCGACGCGGGTCGGCAGGAAGGGCAAGCCGAAGGCGGCGGCCTTCAGCCCCCATTGAAACATGCCTTCATCAAGTTCGAGCACGTCGATGCTGCCCGCCTCGCGCGCCTTGCGGAACCAGGGTTCGAGCGGGATGGCGTCCAATGACACGAAAGCGAAAACCAGCTTGCGGATCCGCCCCGCCGCCGCCAGCATGCCGACATCGGCACCGCCATAAGCAACGATGGTCAGATCGGTGAGGCCCGAGCGCAGGATCTCGCGCACCAGCGCCATGGGTTTGCGGCGCGGCCCCCAGCCGCCGATGCCGATGGTCATGCCGTTTTGCAACTGGCCGACCACCTCTGCCAGGGTCATGCGCTTGTCGAGCATTGCGCCGGTCAACCTCCCTTGGCCGATCGTCTGATGCGACGGCTGTGGGGTTGCGATGGCTTAGCATAGGGC
>JBMOFG010000268.1:0-3735 GCA_049314415.1 Polymorphobacter sp. | reverse complement strand
AGCCAGCGCCCGGTCTTGATGTCGCGGCGCGCCGTGCCGCCGGCGCGCGCTCAGGCCCGCAAGCGCGCCAGCGCCGCATCGCGGCCGATCAGCGGCAGCAGCGCCGCCATTTCGGGGCCGGTGTCGCGTGCCGTAAGCGCTCGGCGCAGCGGGTGGAACAGGCCGCGGCCCTTGCGGCCGGTCTGCATCTTCAGCGCCGCCGTCCAGCGTGCCCAGATGTCATCGCCCCAATCGAGCCCGGCAAGCATATCGGCTGCTGCGGCGATGAACCCGGTATCCTCGGCTTCGGGTGCTACTGCGACCGGCCCGGTGATTACCGCCTGCCAGTCGGCGGCCTGCACCAGTGTCGCCAGATTGCCGCGCACCGCCTGCCAGCCTGCCTCTGTCATGCCCGGCGGCAACCGTTCGGCCACTGCCGTGTAGGGCAGCAGGTGCAGGGTGCGGGCGTTGATTGCCGCCAAGTCGGCCGGGTCGAACCGCGCTGGCGCCCGGCCGAAGCTGGCGAGATCGAAACCCGGCAACAAGTCGGCGAGCGCCGCCACCGGCTCGACCGGCAGCGAGGTGCCGATACGGGCGAGCAGCGCCGTGATCGCCTGCGGCTCGATCCCGGCATCGTGCCACGCGGCGACGCCTTCCGACCCGAGCCGCTTCGACAGCGCCGCATCAGCGCCGGTCAGCAGCGCCAGATGGGCAAAGCGCGGCACCGGGGCGCCGAGCGCTTCGAACATCTGGATCTGCACGGCGGAATTGGTGACATGGTCCTCGCCGCGCACAATGTCGGTGATGCCAAGGTCGATATCATCGATGACCGAGGGCAGCATGTAGAGCCAGCTGCCATCGGCGCGGCGCACGACGGGATCGGACAGCGAGGCTGGATCGAAATGGCAGTCGC
The DNA here is from genome assembly GCA_049314415.1 of Polymorphobacter sp. Classification (GTDB taxonomy): domain Bacteria; phylum Pseudomonadota; class Alphaproteobacteria; order Sphingomonadales; family Sphingomonadaceae; genus Sandarakinorhabdus. The sequence goes on along the minus strand of JBMOFG010000268.1, from coordinate 2,843 downwards.
CGCGTACGCCGTCGTGCCAGCGGATCGGCGTGTCGGTATCGAGCTTGAAGCGCCACACCGGGGCCACCCCGCGTGCCGCATGATCGGCATGATCGGTTTCGGTCAGCGCCAGTGCGGCGCGATCATAGACCGGCGGCAGTCCGCGCTGCTGCTGGACGCGGCGCTTAAGATCGAGTTCTGCCGGGGTTTCATAGGCCCGATAGGCGCGCCCCGCTGCCGCCAGCCGGGCAAGTGCGGCTTCGTACAGCGCAAACCGATCAGACTGGCGAACGATGGCATCAGGCACCAAGCCCAGCCAGCCGAGATCGGCACGGATGCTGGCCGCCGCCGCCTCGGTCGATCGCGCCAGGTCGGTATCGTCGAGCCGCAGCACGAAGCGCCCGCCGTTCTTGCGCGCCAGCAGCCAGTTGACCAGAGCTGTACGGATATTGCCGGCATGCAGGCTGCCGGTCGGCGACGGAGCGACGCGCGTGGTGATCATGCAGCGGCTCTTAGGCGCTGCGCGGCGTGGCGGCTAGAGTCGATTGCAGCCGATCGGCAGCAGCCCGATTTCGCGCCGGGTTGCCCAAGTCCTTGAACAATATGGGTGACCCGGCGGCCCGCGACGCTGCTGCCGGTCAGCGCGCCATGAAACCGCCATCGACCGCCAGCGGGTGACCGGTGATGAAGCTGGCGCGCGCCGAGCACAGGAAAACGACGGCATCGGCGACTTCATGCGCTTCGCCCATGCGGCCGAGCGGGTGCATCTGCGCCATGAAGGCGGCGCCCTGCGGGTCTTTTGCCACGGCATCGGTCATCGGGGTGACGATGGCGCCGGGGCAGACCGCGTTGACGCGCACGCCCTGTGCCGCATAGCGCAGCGCGGCGGATTTGGTCAGGCCGACAACCGCATGCTTGCTGCCGCAATAGCCGGCGCCGCCGGCGCCCGACAGGCCGGCGATCGATGCGGTGTTGACGATGGCACCACGCCCGGCGGGCGCCATGTGGCGCAGTTCGGCGTTCATGCAGTTGAGCACTCCGGTGACGTTGATCGCCAGGCTGCGATCAAAGACCTCGCGCTGGCCCCACGCTGTGCCCATACCTTCCAGCGAGACACCGGCGTTGTTGAGCGCGCAATCGAGCCGGCCCCAGGCCGCGACCAGGGCATCGACGGCGGCGTCGCACGCGGCGGCATCGGTGACATCGAGCGCTGCCGACAGCGCTTCGCCGCCGGCGGTCATGATCATCGCCGCCGTGTCGGCGGCACCGGCGGCGTTGATGTCGGTGACCATGACGCGCGCGCCCTCCTCGGCAAAGGCCAGCGCGGCGGCGCGCCCGATACCGCCGCCGGCGCCGGTAACAAAGGCAGTCTGGCCTTCAAACAGCAATTTCATCAAATGGTCCTTTCAGGGAGAAGTCTGGGGCAGCGACGGCACGGACCTGGCCGACCTGACGTCGTTGCTGGGCGTCAGGGTTGCGGGGCGATTTCGATGCTGATGCCACTGAGCGTTGCGTCCACCGGCAATTGGCAGGCGAGCCGCGACGCGGCGGTGACCGGCACGACATCGGCCAGCGCTTCGAGCATGTCGCGCTCGTCGGCACCGGCCGGGCCGAGGCGGGCAAGATCGGCGGCGGCGACATAGATATGGCAGGTGCCACACGAACAGGCGCCGCCGCAGGTCCCGGCGACATCATGCCCGGCGCTGCGCAGCGCTTCCATCAGTGTCTTTTCGGTGCCTGGTGCCAGCATGGTGCTGGCCCCGGCACGGTCGGTTACGGTCAGCGTGATCATCCTGTTCCCCGCAATGGGCGCCCGCCCGCTGGCAATGGGCGCTACGCCCCTTAAAGCCGCAGACCTATCGGCTTTGTCAGCGTCCGACAAGCAGGTCGGGTGACCCAAAGCTGGCTATTCATACGCAAATGACCGACTCTTGCGACGCTGCGGCCGCTTGTGCGTAATTTTCGCGCGGCAAATCATTGCGAATGGCTTGCGGCCTGTTAGTCTCGTCATCTTGGTTATGGGGATGGCAATGGCGGGTGTGCTGCGCGGACTGAAGGTGCTCGATCTCAGCTGGGGGATCGCCGGGCCGATGACGGGCATGCTGCTCGCCGATCATGGCGCGGCAGTGACGCGCATCGAACGGCCCGAGGGCGACCCCTTCCCCGGCCTGCTCGGTTACAAGGTCTGGCACCGCGGCAAGCGCAACGCCGTGCTCGACCTCAAAGACGCCGGCGATCACGCGCTGTTCCTGCGGCTGGTCGCTTATGCCGATGTGCTGGTCGAAAGCTGCAGCCCCGGGGTGGCGGCAAAGCTGGGCATCGATTTTGCCAGTCTGACGCGGATCAACCCGCGCCTGATCATGTGCTCGATCACCGGCTATGGCGCCGATGGACCCGATGCCGGACGGCCGGGCTATGATGCGCTGGTTGCGGCACGTTCGGGGTTGCAGTTCGAACAGCGCGGCTGGCCGGAAGGCGCGGTGTGGCACATGACGGGGCGCGAGAATCCGTTCGTCGAAGCCGCCGAGATTGAGCCGGACTGGGTGCAGGGTGCCAACCGCGAGGGGCCGTTGTTCGTTGCCTCACCCTGGCCATCGCTGGGGGCATTTTTTTCGGCGAGCACCGGCATTGCGGCCGCCTTGTTCGCGCGCAGCCGCAGCGGCCATGGTCAGCATGTCCAGACCTCATTACTGCAAGGCGCGATGGCCTGCGGGTCGGGGGTTTGGCAGCGGATGGATGATCCCGATGCGCCGGGCTTCAACACCTGGATCCTCGCGTCGAACAGCCCCAAGGGGCATTTCCAGTGCAAGGATGGCCGCTGGGTGCACAATTGGGTGCCCAACCCGCGCTTCATCCTGCAGGCA
>JBMOFG010000267.1:0-3737 GCA_049314415.1 Polymorphobacter sp. | reverse complement strand
GTGGAGATTGGCCAGCGCCAGCCGCGCCAGCGTGCCGCGCGGCCGCGGCAGCCGCGCCGCCCCCCAGGCAATCAGCGCGGCAAGCGCCCAGAGCAGCCCGATCAGCGCCAGCGCCGCAGCGACGAAACCGAGCACGAACAATTTGTCGGTGGCGTTGAGCACCGTCAGCCCGATGATGGCGAACCCGGCACCGGCCATGATCGCCAGCGTCCCCACCCCGGGCCGGGCGCGGCGCTCGGTAATACTGCGGAACAAGCGCGCTGCCGGCATCTGCGCCGCCTGTGCCAGCGGCCACAACGCGAATACCAGCCCGATGAGCAGGCCATAGCCCGCTGCGCTCGCCAGCGCCGCCCATTGCGGGGCAAGTGACGGCGGCACCGGCAGGCTGTCGGCGGCGAATTGCAGCGCCGCCCAAGGCGTTGCCGCACCCAGCACCAGCCCGATGCCAACGGCACCCGCCGCGACCAGCGCGATCTGCCACAGATAGACAGCGCGGATCGTCGCGCTGTCGGCACCGAGCGTCTTCAGCGTCGCGATGGTTTTCGTTTTGGCGCCAAGATAGGCGCTGACCCCACCGCCGACGCCGACGCCCGCCACCACCAGCGCGGTCAGCCCGACGAGCGTGAGGAACTGGCCAAGCCGGTCGACGAATTGCCGTGTGCCCGGCGCACCATTGTTGCGGTCGAGAAACTGGAAACCGGCATCGGGGGCAGCGGCCCGCAGCGCCTCGACGGTTTGGGCCGGGTCGCTGCCGGCGGGCAGTTTCACCCGGTAACCGGCGCGGAACTGCCCGCCCGGCGCCAACATGCCGGTTCGGTCAAGATCGGCGCGGCGAATGACGATGCCGGGGCCAAAGCCCATCCCGTCGCCGGCCTTGTCGGGTTCTTGCGTGATGACGCCCGCCACACGAAAATCGGCGGCACCGATGCTGATACGGTCGCCGGCCCTGACGCCGAAGCGTTCGGCAAAGGCCGGGGCAATGGCAGCGCTGCCGGGTATCAGCGACGCCCCGCCGGTGATCGCAAAACGGCCGTAGAGTGGCCAGGCACCATCGACCGCCTTCAATTCGGCGAGCACCCGATCTTCGCCCGCCGCCGGACCGGCCATGGCGCGCAGCTTGACGATTTCGGCGAGCGGGCCAAGCCCCGCCAGCCGGGCGCGTTCGGCCGGGGTGGCGAAACGGCTGGTCAACCGCGCCTCGATGTCGCCGCCAAGGATGGTCTGACCGCGTTCGGACAGGCCTTGCGTGATCGCCGACGCGAGGCTGCCGACCCCGGCCAGCGCCGCCACGCCCAGGATCAGGCACAGCGCCAGCAGCCGCAGGCCCTTGAGCCCGCCGCGCAGTTCGCGCAGCGCCAGGCGGAGCGCCAGGCTCAAGCGAAGATTTCAGTCAGAAAGTTGGTCAGCGCCTGCCATGATCGGCGATCAGCAGCCGGATTGTACATGACCCCGCCCGCCGGGTTGTTGGCCGGCGGAAAGGTGAAGGCGTGCATGGTGTTGCCATAGGCGTGGATCTGCCAATCGGCCCCCGCTGCAGTCAGCTCATGCGCCAGCGCGACAGTGGCCGCAGGCGGGGTCATCGGATCATCCCAGCCGTGCAGCACGAGCAGCTTGGCGCTGATCGGCTCGGGCGGCAGGCCGGCGGGGGCATAGACGCCATGAAAGCTGACCGCGCCCTTGACCCGGGCATCGCCCGAGCGCGCGACATCGAGCGCGCACAGCCCGCCGAAACAATAACCGATGAAGGCGATACGCGCCGCGTCGATGCGCGGGTCGGCAGCGGCTGCCGTGACTGCGGCGAGCAACCGGCGGCGCAGCGCAGCGCGATCGGCGGTCCAACTGCCCATCAGCGCGCTGTTGTCCCCCTGCGGATCGCCGCGCACGCCCTTGCCATAAACATCGATGGCGATGGCGGCATAGCCCATCGCGGCAAGCCTGTCGGCGATGCCATTGTCGGCGGCGCTCTGCCCGGCCCAATTATGGGCGATCAGCACGGCGGGGCGCGGCCCCGGCCCGGCAGGTACGGCAATATAGCCTTCGCATTCGGTTTCGGCATCGCGGTAGCTGAAGCTGGTCATCTCGAGTCCTTTCCTGCGCTTTTTCGTCTTCCCCGGCGGAAGGGGTGCGGGTCTGTTTATGCGGCGCCTTGCAACTGGTCGCGGATGATATGCCCGTCGCGCATCTCGATGACCCGGCTGCAGCGCAAGGCCAGCGCCGGATCATGGGTGATCAGCACCAATGTCGCGCCGGTTTCATCGAGCCGTTCGAACAGCATCTCGATCACACTATTGCCGGTCGCTTCGTCAAGATTGCCGGTCGGTTCATCGGCAAAGATCAACGCCGGCCGCGCCGCAATGGCGCGGGCCAGCCCAACGCGCTGCTGTTCACCGCCCGACAATTGCGTCGGATAATGGTGCAGGCGATGGCCAAGCCCGACGGCGAGCAATTCGGCGCGCGCGCGCCCTTCCGGATCGGCGAGCCCCGCCAGTTCGAGTGGTATCGCGACATTTTCAAGCGCGGTCATCGTCGGGATGAGGTGAAAGGCCTGCAGGACGATACCGATACGGCCGCGCCGCGCCCGCGCCAGACCATCCTCGCTCAGCACCGAAAAATCCGCCCCCGCGACCAGCACCCGCCCCGATGTCGCCTGTTCCAGTCCCGACAGCACCGCCATCAGCGAAGATTTGCCCGAACCCGATGGCCCCAGGATGGCAACGCGTTCACCCGCGCCGACCGACAGCGTGGCCCCGCGCAGCACATCGACCGCAGCAGTGCCGGTGCCAAAGCGGAGGGTGACATTCTGCGCATCGATCACGATATTGTCGGTCATGCAGCTCCAGGAGATCAAGATGATGCGCAAGGCAGGGACGCGATATGGCAGTTTGCGACGGATTTACCAGTTGCTGCCGGCGATTTGTCTGACGCTGATGTCGCAGCAGGCCTCTGCCGCCCCGCCTCGCACCGTCGTCGCCTTTGGTGACAGTTTGATGGCCGGCTATCAATTGCGCCCCGGCGAAGGCTTTGCGCCACAGCTCGAGACCGCGCTCAAGGCCCGGGGCCGCGCCGTGACGGTGGTGCCGGCCGGGGTTTCGGGCGATACGACGGCGCAGGGTAAGGCGCGGATCAACTGGGTGCTGGCGGGGATGAAGACCCGCCCTGATCTCGTCATTCTGGAATTGGGCGCCAATGACATGCTGCGCGGGCAATCACCGGCAACAGCCCGGGCCAATCTCGACGCGATGATCACCGCCTTCAAGGGAAAGGGCGCGCGCGTGCTGCTCGCCGGCATGTATGCTCAGCCCAACAATGGCCCGGCCTATCAAAAGCAGTTCAATGCCATTTATCCGGGGCTCGCCAAGGCGCAGAGGATCGCACTGTATCCATTCTTCATGGATGGCGTCGCCGCGGTGCCGGGATTGCAGCTCGCCGATGGCCTGCACCCGACCCCCAAGGGTGTGAAGATCATCGTCGCGCGCATCCTGCCGTTCGTTGAGCGCGAGCTTGACGCCTTGGGCAAATAACCCGTGCTGCGGCTGTTCGTGGCGCTGGAGCTGCCGGTGGCGGTGCGCGATGCCCTGCTCGCCAGCATGGGGGCCTTGGGCGGAAGCGTCGTCGGTGCGCGCTGGCAGAGTGATGAACAGCTGCACCTGACGCTGCGTTTCATTGGCGAGGTCGATCGCCACCAGGCTGCCGATATCGATGCGGCGCTGGGCACGGTCAACTTTCAGCCCTTCGAT
>JBMOFG010000266.1:0-3756 GCA_049314415.1 Polymorphobacter sp. | reverse complement strand
TAGCGCGCGCAAGTTGATCGAGGCGATACCCGCGATGCCGTTCGACAGCGATCCCGACGAGTTGGACGATGTCGAACTGCCCCGCACCGACGGCAGGGTGTTGACGAAATCGGCAATGTTGGCGGGCGATTCGGCTTTCAATTCCTTCGCGCCGATGACGCTGACCGGTGTCGGCGCGTCATAGCCATCGCGGGCAATGCGACTGCCGGTGACGACGATCGCTTCGGTGCCATCGACCAGCGCGGCGCCCGGCTGCGTCGGCGCGGACTGGGCCTGCTGCGCGTCGGCGGCGCCGGCAACGAGCAGGGCAAGCCCGCCGCTCGCGATCAGGAAGCGGCGCCGCGCCGAAGCGGCGATGGACTGTTCGGTGATGATCATTTTGTCCCCCTGTGAAAGATCGCGGTTGCCGACACCTCCCTCCGGACTGCACTTGCGGTTCCGGCTCCCGGCGTTGCTGGCTGCCCCGGCCCGCCCTCGCCATTCGGCAAGAGCGGCCCTTCTCCCGCAACGCCCTGACGGTGGGGCGCATCTCCGGAATGTCACATACGCCTTTTGACGTAGCGCCCCCGGTTGCACATGGGTGACAGCGCGGCCGGGGGCGCTAAAGTGCCGTCATGAACCACGCACTGCCCCACGACTGGACCCGCCATATGCCCGCGCTACTGCGCCCCTATGCTGAAAAAGGGCCAGTCGGCGCGCTGCTGCTTGGCATGGCATCGGGCTTTCCGATCGCGATGATCGCCGCGACATTGACCACCCGTCTCGCCGAAAGCGGCATCGAGAAAAAGACCGTTACCGCCTTTGCGCTGGCGCTGCTGATGTACAATTTAAAACTGTTTTGGGCGCCGGTGATCGACCGGGTGCGGCTGCCGGTGTTCGCCAATCTGATTGGCCATCGCCGCGCCTGGTTGATGGTGACGGCGCTGGCGGTTATGGCGGCAGTGACCTGGCTGGGGCTTGCCGACCCGGCAACACAGCTGCCGATGGTCGTCGCCGCCGCGATTGCCGTGGGTTTCGCCGGGGCAAGCTTCGACATCGTGATCGATGCTTATCGCATCGAGAATCTTTCCCCCGTACAGCTCGGCACCGGCTCCGGCATGACGCAATATGGCTGGCGCATCGGCAATGCACTGGCCGCTTCGACAGTGCTGGTGCTCGCTGGTCGCGCTGGCTGGTCGGTCGCCTATGTTGCGGCCACGCTGTTCGTGCTGCCGGCGCTGGCCGCCGGTCTGCTGCTCGGCGAACCCGAACGCCTGGCCGTATCCGGTGCTGCCAAGCGCGGCTGGGCGGCGGTGCAGGATGCCGTTGTAGCACCGCTTGCCGACTTCTTGAAACGGCAGGGGGCGGCGCTGACGCTGGTGTTCGTTCTGCTGCACAAGATCGGTGATACCGTTGCCAACCTGTCGCTTCGACTGTTGTTTGCCGATCTGGGCTTCAGCAAGGATGAAATTGCCGGCTATGATGTCGGCATCGGCTTTGTAGCGCTGCTCGTCGGCATTTTCGTCGGCGGGCTGCTCTACAAGGCCATCGGGCTGAAATGGTCGGTGCTGATCAGTCTTCTACTGATGGGCATATCCAATCTGGGCTTTGCGTTGCTTGCCATCGCCGGTCATTCCAACCTCGGCATGGCGCTGGCTATCGGTTTCGAAAATTTCAGCAGCGGTTTCGGCGGGGTGGCGGTGGGCGCCTATTTCGCCGCGCTCTGCGACCATCGCTTTACCGCGACCCAGTTCGCGCTGGTCTCCGCCGCCGCCTCGGTGGTCGGGCGCTTATTCAGCGCCTCGACCGCCGGCGGGTTGATCGAGACGCTCGGTTATGTCGATTTCTACCTGGTCACCACCCTGCTCGCCGTGCCCGGCATCGCCATTTTTGCCTATATGATGCGCGCCGGGTTGGTCGAGGATGCGCTGCCGCCCCGCAAACCAGTGTAACCGGCCTGACACAGATTCGCACCGGGAATGTCACAAAAAGCGGCTAGGGCAACCGCAGTGCCGCCTTGGCGCCGCCATCGGAGTCGATGTTCATGGGTCTCGCCCTCAGCCGTCCGACCGCCATTGCCCCGCAGTTGCTCGCCGCGGCACCCTTCATCCACCGCGTTGGCCAGCTCGATGTCCGCCTCGCGGTCTCCGAGGCTGAAATCGCCGCCGCCCAGGCGCTGCGCTACCAGATTTTTTACGATGAAATGGGGGCGGCTCCGACTGCCGCCATGGCCCGCGAACGCCGCGATATCGACCCTTACGACATGATCTGCGACCATCTCCTCGTCGTCGATCACGGCCTTGACGGCCGCCCGCACGTCGTCGGCACCTATCGCCTGCTGCGCCAGTCGGTCGCTGCCGCGCATCATGGGTTCTATTCCGCCGGCGAATATGACCTCGCGCCGCTGCTCACCCAATCGGTCGCCGGCGGGCAATTGCTCGAACTCGGCCGCAGCTGCGTTGCCCCGGCGTGGCGCAACAATGCCACTATCTCGCTGCTCTGGCGCGGCATCGCTTCCTATCTCCAAACGCACAACATCGGCCATATGTTCGGCTGCGCCTCGCTGCACGGCGCCGATCCGCTGCTGCACACCGCCGAACTGTCGTACCTTTATCACCATCACCTCGCCCCGCCCGAACTCCGCGCCCGAGCGCATGACAGCAACCATGTCCCCATGGACCGGCTGCCCGCCGCCTCGATTGACACGCGTGCCGCCGCGCGCGCGCTGCCGCCACTGATCAAGGGCTACCTGCGCGTCGGCGCCATGGTCGGCGATGGTGGCTTTGTCGACCACCAGTTTAATACCGTCGATGTTTTCGTCATCATGCCGGTTGATCGCATCACCAGTCGCTATGCAGCGCGGTTTGTCGGGGCGAACGATCCGCAGTAACATGCTCCGCAGGACAGGGGCCGAGTCCCTGCATCCCATGCAAAGGAGCCTGTCCGTGAAACCCATGCGGATTGATTTTGTCAGTGATGTGGTTTGCCCTTGGTGTGTCATCGGGCTGAAATCGCTCGAACAGGCGCTTGCCAACGCTGCCGATGTCGTGCGCGCGGACGTCCGTTTCCAGCCTTTCGAGCTCAACCCCGACATGCCGCGTGCCGGGGAAAATGTCAGCGAACATGTCACCCGCAAATATGGCGCCGACCCGGAACGTTCGCGCGGTACCCGCGATCTCATCCGCACCAGCGCCGCAGCTTTTGGTTTCGCCATGAACAGCGGCCCCGACAGCCGCATCTGGAACACCTTCGATTGCCATCGCTTGCTGCACTGGGCTGGCCTGTCGGGCCATCAGGCCGCGCTCAAGCTCGCGCTGTTCACGGCGCATTTCACCGAAGGCAGCGACCTTGGCGACCCCGAAACGCTGGTTGCCGTCGCCGCCGGTGTCGGGCTGGATGCCGCCGCCGCCCGCGACATCCTTGCCAGTGGCGCCTATACCAACGAAGTTCGCCACGATGAACGCTACTGGCGCGAACAGGGCATCAGCGCCGTGCCAGCCGTCATTATCGACGGCAAATATCTCATCTCTGGCGGCCAACCCGTCGAAGCCTTTGAAAAAGCCCTTCGCCGCATCGCCAGCGAAATCCCGGCCTGATCGCGACCAGCCCCTATAGCCACCCACGCCAGCGAAAGACTAGATACGGCAGGATCGCGGAAGCCAGCATCAGCGCCAGCGCCCCGGGATAACCCAGTTTCCAACCCAGTTCGGGCATGATCGCGAAGTTCATGCCATAGATCCCGGCGATCAGCGTCGGCGGCATGAAGACGATGGCGCC
>JBMOFG010000265.1:0-3759 GCA_049314415.1 Polymorphobacter sp. | reverse complement strand
AGTTCTGACTGGCGAAACCGGCGCGGGCAAATCGATCCTGCTCGATGCGCTGGGGCTGGCTCTGGGCGGGCGCGGCGATCCGGCGCTGGTGCGCAACGGCGCCGATTCGGCGCGGGTTACCGCCGAGTTCGATTTGCCGGCTGGCCATCCGGCGCGACTGCTGCTCGCCGACAATGCTATCGATATCGACGGCAGTATCATCGTGCGCCGCCAGATCAAGGCAGATGGCGGCAGCCGCGCGCATATCAACGACCAGCCGGTATCGGCGACGCTGCTGCGCGAGGTCGGCGCGCTGCTCGTCGAAATCCATGGCCAGTCGGATGATCGCGGCTTGTTGGCGGCGCGCGGCCACCGCGCCCTGCTCGACAATTTCGGCGGGCTGGCGGGCCGCTTGGCGGCGGTTCGCCGGGCCTGGGCGGCGGCGGCGGCGCGCGCCGCCGAAGCTGATGCCGCTGAACGGCTGGAAGCCGATGCGCGCGACCGCGAGTGGCTCGACCATGCCATTGCCGAACTGGCGGCATTGGGTGCCGAACCTGGTGAGGAGGACATGCTCGCGCAGGCGCGCGCTGCCATGCAAAAGGGCGCGCGGTTGACCGATGATCTTGCCGCCATCGATATGCTGCTCGGCGGCCATGACGGCGGCTCAGCCCGGCTGTCGCAGGCGGCTCGGCGGCTCGACCGCATCGCAGCGGAGCATCCGCTGCTCGGCGAAGCGCTCGAAAGTCTCGATCGCGCGCTCGTCGAAGCCGGCGAGGCGGAGGCGCGGCTGACGGCGGCGGTGCAGGCGCTCGATGCCGATCCGGCGCGGCTGGAAGCAACCGAGACACGGTTGTTCGAACTGCGTGCCATGGCGCGCAAGCATCGCGTTGCCGCCGATGCGCTACCGGCATTGGCGCAGACGCTGGCGGCACGGGCGACCGCGCTGGCTGCCGGCACAACCGGGCTGCAGGCGCTGGAGCGGGCAACGGCGGCAGCGGCGGCGGACTATGACGCAGCGGCAATGGTGCTGGGCGATGCGCGGCGCGCCGCGGCGACGCGGCTTGATGTTGCGGTGGCGGCCGAACTTTCACCGCTCAAGCTCGATGCTGCGCGGTTCCGCACCGTGGTGGTCGCGGCCGAGCCGGGGCCGGACGGCAGCGAGCGGGTGGAATTCGAAATCGCGACCAACCCCGGGGCGCCGTTTGCGCCACTGATCAAGATTGCGTCGGGCGGGGAATTGTCGCGCTTTGTCCTGGCGCTCAAGGTCGCGCTGGCCGAAACCGGCAGCGCCGGCACCCTGATTTTCGACGAAATTGACCGCGGTGTCGGCGGTGCGGTGGCCAGTGCTATCGGTGACCGGCTGGCGCGGCTGGCAACAGGCACGCAGGTTCTCGTCGTCACCCACAGCCCGCAGGTGGCCGCGCGCGGCGCGCACCAATGGCGGATCGCCAAGGCTGTTGCCGATGGCGTTACGCGCACGGCGGTCGTACTGCTCGATGCCGAAGAACGCCGCGAGGAGATCGCCCGTATGCTGTCGGGCGCCGCGGTGACCGATGAAGCCCGGGCACAGGCGGCGCGGCTGCTGGCCTGACATGACCCGGGCACAGACGACGCGGTGGCTGGCCTGACATTAATTGCCGCTTTTACTTTGCCGGGCGCCGTGCAAATTTGGCAACCTCACCAGGGAGCCTTTTGAATGTCGCAGCTTGCGTTGAACCGTCGTGCCATGATCGGCAGCCTGGCCGGGGCGGCCTTTGCCGCAGGGTCACCGGCGCTGGGCCGCGGGCAATCGCCGGAATATGGTTCGGTGCAGGGACTCCTCGACAATTATGTCGCGGCCGGCCGGGTGCCGGGTGCCGTTGTCGCCATTGTTCGCCCGGGTGGCGCCGCCGGGCGTTTCACGACGCAATATCTGCTGTCGGGCAAGACCGCTTTTGACGGCGGCACGCCGGTGACGCCCGATACGCTGTGGCGGGTCTATTCGATGACCAAGCCAATTACCGCGATGGCCGTGATGCAGCAGGTGGCAGCAGGCGCCCTCAAGCTCGATCAACCGATTGCCGATATTCTGCCTGAATTCAAAGCGATGCGGGTGCTGCTTGCACCGGCAAAGGGGCTCGAGTCGCGCGCGGCGGAACAGCCGATCACCGTTCGCCACTTGCTTACCCACACATCGGGTCTGAGCTATTCGATCATCGGCAATGGTCCGCTGGAAAAGGAATATCGCCGTCTTGGCCTCATGCCCGGCACGGGCTCGCTAGGGCGGGGCCCGGGAGACGGGGCGGAGCCGGACCTGCAGGGCCTGCTGGCCGGTTTGGCAAGCCTGCCGCTGCACAGCGAGCCCGGCACCGGCTGGCGCTATTCCGTGGCGCTCGATGTCGCCGGCGGGCTGCTGGAGCGGCTGACACAAAAACGTTTTGATACAATTCTGTCGGAACAATTGTTCAAGCCGCTTGGTATGAACAGTACCGGTTTTTCCATCGGCGAGCGGCAATTGCCGCGCTTGTCATCCAACTATGCCTGGATCAAACCCGACCTGACGTTGCTCGACAAGCCGGTGTTAATCGACGGGCCCGGACGCAGCGATTGGCTCGGCCCGCAAAAATTGCTCGCCGGCGGCGCCGGATTGCTGTCTTCGGCGCGGGACTATGCCCGCTTCGGCCAGATGCTGCTCGACGACGGGATATTCGATGGCAAGCGCGTGATGCAGCGCGGCGTCGCGCGGGCGGCGATGTCGAACCTGATGCCGGCCGGAGTTTTCTACGACCGGTCGCTCGGTTTCGGGGCCGGGGGCCGTGTGACACTTTTCGATACCCGCAGCGCCGGTGATGGCACGCCGGCGGGCACCTATGGCTGGGGTGGCGCCGCGGGGACCTTGTTTCAGGTCGATCCGGTGCGTCAGATGGCGGTGGTGGTGATGCTGCAGTATCTGCCGCAACAGCGTTTTCCGATGCCGAAGGAATTCCAGGTCGCCATCAACCGCGATCTTGGCTCGCAGACATGATGGCCGGCTCGGTGCCGGGTCGCCGCACCGAAATGGTGCGGTTGGCGATGCGACTTGTGATGGCGGTCTTTTATTTCGTTGCCGGGCTCATCCATTTGCGCTCGCCCGAAGCGTTCTTGCCGATCGTGCCCGATTGGGTGCCAGCCCCCAACGTCGTCGTGCTGTTCACCGGCGCCTGTGAAATCGCCGGGGCGCTGGCCTTGTTCGTGCCGCGGCTGCGTTGGTGGGCGGGCGTGATGCTCGCCGCCTATGCGGTGGCGGTCTATCCGGCCAATCTCAAGCACGCCATGGAAGGCATTGCGCTGGCGGGAAACCAGCAAGATTGGAGCTATCACGGCCCGCGCCTGGCCTTCCAGCCTGTGCTGGTTTGGTGGGCATTGTTCGTCGGTTGCGTCACCGACTGGCCGTTCCGGCGCAAAGCCTGAGCGTGCTTCGGCCATGTCAAAAGCGTGATCGGCGCCGCCAGCGTTGCAGCAGTCTCGGGGGATTATCATGAAGAATATCGCAGTGCTGCTGGTGTCGGCCGGGCTGACGCTGGGGGCATTTTCGCCCGCCGCTGCCGCCGGACCGCGGCAGGTGATCAGCCATGAAAAACTGTGGATGATGAAGCGCGTCGGTGCGCCGCTGGTCAGTCCCGATGGCAAATGGGTGGCCTATGCGCTGGCCGAGCCATCCTATGAAAAGGACGGCGCGGTCAGCGACCTGTGGATCGTCCCCGCCGATGGCTCGGCCGCGCCGCGGCGGTTGACCAGCAGCAAGGCCGGCGAAACCAGCCC
>JBMOFG010000264.1:0-3767 GCA_049314415.1 Polymorphobacter sp. | reverse complement strand
GCTTTTCATCGAACATCTTCGACGCCTGGACCATCTGTTCCAGCTTGCCCATCGTCTCCCAGAGCTTCTGGCGCTCCTGGTCGATGGCTATATTGTCTTTGAGCAGATAGTCCTTGCCGTCCTTCAAGCGCTCGAGGATCGCCGAGATGTTGCTCTGAGAGGATTTGTAGCTGTCGAAATAGCCGCGCAGCTTGTCACCGCCAAAGGGGATGAGCCCGAACAGCTTCTTGCGCGATGTCAGTTTCTTGCCACTCGGATCAAGATCTTCGATGGTGGCGCGCAGTTGGGTCAGGTCGGCACCGATGCCGGTATCCTTGTCAATGGCGCGGGTTGGGCGGTCGAGAAAGCGGTTCGACTGGCCGGCGGCCTCGGCGATCTGCGGGGCGCCGAGGTTGATCAGCTGGTCTACGCGCTTGCCGAATTCGGGGCTGGCAGCATCTTCGGCAACGAGTTTCGAGACGAAATCGTCGACCTGCGCCTGCAGCTTGGTGACCGTATCGGGCTTTAGCGGCACCAGCCCCGCGGCGGCGGCTGGCGCGACCGGCGCGACCGCCACCGGGGCATCAAGCTTGATCACGGTTTCGGTGCTCGGGGTCGTTGCCATTGTTTTCCTTCCAGAACGTCCAGCGCCGCTATAACAGAGGCTGGCGACTTCCTCCACTGTGTTAGGATTGTGAGACGCTTTATCAAGCCCCTGGCTGCTTGCTTCGTGCGAAAAACCGGCCGCTTCCTCCGGTGATTTCGAGGCCGGCGCAGCGACGCCTCAGCTGATGAGCCGTTCGACCGTATCGTGAAAACGCTTGAGCCCCTGTTCGAGCCCGCCGAGCAGGACATGATCGACCGCTCCGGATTCGAGCCCTTGCTGGCCGAGTGCCGCAGCGCGGAAATCCTCCGATGCGAATACCCCTTGGTCGAGCAGTTCCCAGCTTTTCGCCCAATGTGCCTCGGCCTTGGGCGTGGCGGGAACGGCGGGGATCAGCATGAAATCTTCAACAATGGTGCGGTTCGCGGCGCGCGGCAGCAGCGTCATGATGTTGATGTAATCGGGCGAGGCGATGACGATGCAGGCGGGTACCAACTGATAGGCAAAGGTCACCGCGGCGCGCAATTGCGTCATGTCGGAAAAGTCGGTGGTGTCGAGCGCCGTCAGTCGCCCGACGGCGGAGCGGGCGTGCGGACCGATCATGTCGCCCGTCGACACGCCATCCTGGAAAAATGGCGCGATGGTCGCGGCGTGCAGCCGGCTGATGTGATAGCTTTCGAGGAAAGCATCCATGATGAGTTTCCAGTTCGCGGCAACATCATGGCTGGCGCGGGCATAGAGAAACTGCCCGCCGAAATCGAGCGCGTCGAAATCGGCCGCCAAGGGCCCGGTAGCCAGGCTGAAGTCATAGTTGCGCGTGCGGTCGAGCCCGGCCCAGACCAGCCCGCCGGCTTCGACACTCGGCATTTCGATCAGCCCGCGTTCGGTCTTGTCGAGTCCCGGGAATATCTCGGGACGTGGCATGCCCTTCAGCCGGCCATCAAGGCCATAGCTCCAGGCGTGATAGGGGCAGACCAGCGCCGGCCCGTGCGTGACGGCGCAATCCTCAACCAGCCGTGTGCCGCGATGGCGGCAGACGTTGAGGAACACCCGCACCGCGCCTTGGCCATCGCGGGTGATCAGCAGCGGCACGCCGAAACCATCATGCGTCACGCTGGTGTTGCGATCGGGCAGGAGCGCCGATGGGCAAAGTACGACAGGATGGGCCCGGAACAGCCGGTCCTGTTCGCGGGCGAAATGGTCGGGGCAGGTATAGATACTGGCGGGCAGGCGGGTCATCACCGCCGGCGGGGGCGACCGGACCGCGGCGGGCATCGCTTGTGCCAGCGCCAGTTGCCCGGGGGTCGGCCGGCGAAAGGGCACATGAATATTCATTTCACCAAGCTTACGCCGCCTGACCGCCGATGCAAGATGCGGTCGGCGCCGTGTCAGGCGCCGGGTTCTGCGGTCTTTACCACGGCGGCAGCGGCGGCAACCGGCGCTGCGATCTTGCGCTTCTGTTTGCGGCGCAGGCCGAAATTGACCATTTTCTGCACGCGCGGGTCGCGCCGCGAATAGCGCACATAGCGGCGTCGCGCCCAGGGCGAATTGCGCAGGATCAGCGCCAGGCCAAAGGCAAAGACGATGGTGCCGAACGGCCCCGGCGTCGGTGCCAGCAGCAGCGGGCCGACCGCCATCAGCAGGAAGCCCAGAATCATCTGGAAGACCCGGAAGGGCTGGCTCTGGATCAGAACCTGGATGAAGGCGGGGCGTTTCACAATCAGCCATCGTCTAGGGGCCAGTTGTGGCAGCGACAAGGCAGTGTCGTATGTCTTGGCCAGCATTTTTTTACCTTTCGCGTCGTATCGCCAAATCCGTGGGCCAAACCCCTGCTTGAGCTACGACCGGGCATCCCCTAGGTTGCGGTCAGGGTCGACAATTTCGCAATTTTTCAGGGAATTGCCATGGTTGCACATGTGGGAACGGTCGCGTTCCTTGGCCTCGAGGCGCGTCGCGTTGACGTGCAGGTTCAAATTTCCAGCGGCCCGGCCGGGTTCTTCACCGTTGGTTTGCCCGACAAGGCGGTCAAGGAAAGCCGCGAGCGCGTGCAGGCGACGCTCGATGCCATCGGGCTGGCGCTGCCGCCGCGCCGCATCGTGGTCAATCTGTCCCCCGCCGATCTGCCCAAGGAAGGCTCGCATTACGATCTGCCGATCGCGGTCGGTCTGCTCGCTGCGATGGGGATTATCGCCAGTGATGCGCTCGATGGCTTTCTTGTGGTGGGTGAACTGGGGCTCGATGGCCAGCTGGCGACGGTTCCGGGGGTGCTGCTTGCTGCGCTGCATGCTGCCGAAAACGAAATGGGGCTGATCTGCCCGGCGTCCCAGGGCGGTGAAGCGGCCTGGGCCGGGGAAGTCGATGTCATCGCGGCGCCCGATTTGCTGACGCTGCTCAATCATCTCAAGGGCACGCAATTATTGTCGCCGCCTGAACGCAGCCTGGCAGAATTGGTCCGCAGCGGGCCCGATATGGCCGAAATCAAGGGCCAGGAGACTGCCAAGCGTGCCATCGAGATTGCCGCGGCCGGTGGCCACAACCTCCTGATGAGTGGCCCGCCCGGGTCGGGCAAATCGTTGCTTGCGGCCGCGCTGCCCGGCATTCTGCCCGAACTGACACCTGCCGAAGCGCTCGAAGTGTCGATGGTCGCATCGATGGCGGGTGAACTGGAGGGTGGGCGGCTGGTGCGTACCCGGCCATTCCGCAGTCCGCACCACAGCGCATCGATGCCGGCGCTGGTCGGCGGCGGCATGAAGGCGCGCCCCGGCGAGGTCAGCCTTGCCCATCTCGGGGTGCTGTTCCTCGACGAATTGCCCGAATTCCAGCGCGGCGTGCTCGATTCGCTGCGCCAGCCGCTCGAAACCGGCATGGTGATGGTGGCGCGGGCGGCGGCCCATGTCAGCTATCCGGCGCGCGTCCAGTTGATCGCGGCGATGAACCCGTGCCGCTGCGGCCACCTCGGCGACCCGGCGCAGGCCTGTTCGCGCGCGCCGAAATGCGCTGCCGATTACCAGTCACGCATCTCGGGTCCGCTGCTCGACCGCATCGATCTGCATGTCGATGTGCCGGCGGTCAGCGCTGCCGATCTGTCGCTGCCGCCGCCGGCCGAAACATCCGCCAATGTCGCGGCACGGGTTAAGGCAGCGCGGGCGGTGCAGACGGCGCGATATGCCGGCCATGCTGCGCG
>JBMOFG010000263.1:0-3776 GCA_049314415.1 Polymorphobacter sp. | reverse complement strand
TCGATCAGCCAGGCCGGTGCCGAATACCTGAAGGTCGAAAGCTCCACCCTCAACAAGACTTCGCTCGCCCAGTTGCGCGGTATCGTTTCGGGTGACTTTGGTGTTGCCATTCCGTCGGCCGCCGATTCGATCGCTTTCGCCGTCGGCTCCGAATATCGCAAATATCAGGCTTCGCAGCGTTCGGACCTTCTCGCCCAGACGCCGGGTGAACTCGGTGGCGCCGGTGGCGCCGCGCCGAACATCGACGGCGGCTATGACGTCAAGGAAGTCTATGGCGAATTGATCGTCCCGCTGGTGCAGGACAAGCCTTGGATGGACAACCTGACCCTCGAAGGCGGTGCCCGCTATTCGAGCTACAAGGTCGATGCGCCGACAGAACCCGGCTACGATACCTTCACCTGGAAGGTCGGTGCGACTTGGGAGATGGCCGAAGGCGTCAAGTTCCGCGGTAACTATTCGCGCGCCGTTCGCGCCCCGAACATCGGTGAACTTTTCTCGCCGGTGAGCACGGGCCTGACCAACCTGAGCGTCGACCCCTGCGCCGGTGCCGCGCCGCTGACCAACGCCAACCTGCGCGCGGTCTGCCTCGCACAAGGCGCACCGAGCACCACAATCGGCGGCATTTCTCAGCCGACGGCCGGCCAAGCCAACGCCACCTCGGGTGGCAACATCAACCTGAAGCCTGAAACCGCCAACACCTGGACGATCGGTGCGGTGCTCCAGCCGACCTTCGCACCAGGTCTTGCGCTGACGGTGGATTATTACAACATCACCGTGAAGGACGCGGTGTCGAGCCCGCTGCCGGGTGACACGATTGCAGCCTGCTTCGGCAACATCACCGCGGCCAGCGCCACCGACCCGGCTTGCACCGTCATCGGACGCAACCCGGCAACCGGCGGTCTGGATGGCGATCCGTCGAACACCCGCGGTCTGTTCCTCGCCTCGTCAAACCTCGGCTTGATCAAGACCGACGGTATTGATGTGAACCTGGTTTATTCGAACGATCTTGGGTTTGCGAAACTGGGTCTCACGGGTAATTTCAATTACACCTTGTCGTCGACGTTCAACGCGAACGTTCTCGCAGCGGGCGGTGGTTTGGCCCGTGAATGCGTCGGCTATTACTCGGTGAACTGCTCGTTCACCGGCTCGATCCAGCCGAAGTGGCAGTCGTCGCTGCGTACCACCCTGAGCTTCGACGCGTTCGATGTCTCGGTTCTGTGGCGCCACATCGACGGCGTTGTGCAGGAACCGCAGGATGTCATCGATCAGGGTCCGTTCTTCGGCACCTTCGGTACCATCCCGGCATACGACTATTTCGACCTGACCGGCCGCTTCAACGTGCTGGAAAACATCACGCTGGTAATGACGGTGTCGAACTTGTTCGACAAGACGCCGCCGGTAGTCGGCTCGTCGGCTGGTTCGACGTCGTTCAACAGCGGCAACACCTTCCCGTCGACCTATGACGCACTGGGTCGCCGCTATAACATCCAGGTCAACGTCAAGTTCTGATCTGAGACCGATACAAAAGCGAAAGGGCGGGCCGAAAGGTCCGCCCTTTTTCTTTGCCGGCGCTCCAAACGCGAGAAACGCGCATAACGACGCCCCGGCTAGGCTTCACCTCGTCCCCGATTAGATGCCTTTGTTCAGAACAGGCGATTATAGCAGCAGGGGAGCGCCTAGATCGAACGAACGCCCGGCGCTTTGCGCCACCGCCTCGGCCCAGACCGCGACCTTTTCGATCTCGTCGGCATGGATATCCGCCGCCGTGCACACCTCGGCATCGCGCGCCGCCGCGTCGAAATCACTGCCGAACTTGCTGTGCGTGGTGAACGCCGGCCCGGCGATGGTGGCGGCAATATCGAGCGGTACGCCGAAAAACCCCGACAGCGCCGTCATGCTGCGCGCCGGATCGGCCATCAACGCCTCCGAATCGAGCGTTCTCACCCGCTCCGGCCCGAACGCCTCCACCAAGCGCGCGAACAGAATATGCTGGGCCAGCCAGCCGAGCGCCGCAACCTGCAGATCGGTCTGGCCGAGATAGTCATTCCCGTCATAGCCAAAGGGGTGCAGCCCTTCACGCAATTGCTTGACGAGCAAGTCGCGCACCCACAACCGCCCGGCCATGCCCTTTTTCGCCACCGATCCGAGATAGGTACGCAGCGGCGCATAGAGCAGCAGCGCCCGCGCTTGCGGCCGCATCGACAGCATCCCCGGCGCCAGCCCGTTGACCAGGTTCGACGGCTTGATGACCACCGCCTCGCCTGGCGCGAACGGCCGCGACAGCAGCGTCAGCCCGGCGTCGAGCACTGGCGCAATCTGCGCCGCCGTGCCGCCGCGATGCTGCCAGCCGACCAGGTCGTTGAGCAGCACCGGCTCCTTCAACCCCATCGCCAGCCCCGGCGCATCAAAGGCGCGCGCCAGCAGCGTCGAGCAGCAAAACGCCGAATGAAAGATGAAGTGCAGCGGCGCCTGCCTCGGTGTCGCCGCCATGGCGTCGCTGCGCCGAATGACCATCGGCTCAGCAGCCGGGAGATATTCATCGGTCAAAAAGGTCGCGGCACGATGGACACTGCGCTCGATCCGCCGGAAGTGCACCGAATCATGACCAGGATCATAACGATGCGGGAACCACAGGGGGTCGCGGGCGATCCCCGCTATCGTCGGCACCGTGTTCATCATCTCATTTGGCGCCGATGGGCGCCTGTCGCAACCGCAAACAGCGACTTGCCTTGCAAAGTGCAAGTTGAGTATTGGGCGATCGAGATGTTTTGATAAGGAAGTTTTCCGTGCGCAATTCACCGACCCTGTTGGGCCTGGCCTTTGCCGCCGCCCTGTTGACCACTGCCGCGCAGGCCGCCGACCCGGTCGCCACACCTGCGCCCGCTACCGACACCACGGCCCAAGATCGCATGCAGCAGATTGTCTGCCGCAAGGACAAGGTGATCGGCAGCCTGATTTCGACGAAAAAGACCTGCCACAGCCGCGCGCAATGGGCCTATATCGACGATACCAACCAGGCGTTCAGCCGCGATCTGGTCGACAGCACGCGCACCAAGCCGGGCAGCAACTGAGCCGAGAGCGGGTTGGACCCTAGCGCGGGGTCAGCGCCAGCCTGCCATCGCCCTCATCAACCGCCACCGTCGCACCATCGGCGACCGCGCCCGACAGGATCAGGTCGGCAAGCGGATCCTGCAGATGCTTCTGCACCGTCCGCTTTAACGGCCGCGCGCCATAGACCGGATCATAGCCGACCCGTGCCAGCCAACGCCGTGCCGCATCGGTAAGGTTGAGCAGGATCTTGCGATCCTTGAGCAGGTCCTGCACCCGCTTGACCTGCAAGTCGACGATCGGCGCCATCGCGCTTTCGCCCAGCCGCTGGAACAGCACGATCTCGTCGAGCCGGTTGAGGAATTCCGGACGGAAATGCCCGCGCACCACCTCCATCACCTGCGGTTCAGCATCGCTGATCGGCTGGTCATCACGCAAGCCGGCAATATATTGGCTGCCCAGGTTCGAGGTCAGGATGATCAGCGTATTGGTGAAATCGACGGTGCGGCCCTGACCATCAGTGAGCCGGCCATCGTCGAGCACTTGCAAAAGGATGTTGAAGACGTCGGGATGCGCCTTTTCGACCTCGTCGAACAGCACGACCTGATAAGGCCGGCGGCGGACAGCTTCGGTCAGCACGCCGCCTTCTTCATAGCCGACATAACCGGGAGGCGCGCCGACCAGCCGCGCCACGGCGTGTTTTTCCATATATTCCGACATGTCGATGC
>JBMOFG010000262.1:0-3791 GCA_049314415.1 Polymorphobacter sp. | reverse complement strand
GATGTGGCGCTGTTCGACCGGAAACATCCGCCCCTGGTTTTCCAGCCGCACCAGCCCCGGCACCAGTGCCTCATAGGCGGCACCGTCGAGCGTTGCCGACATCAGCAGCAACCGCAGATCGGGGCGCAGTGCCTCGCGTGCCTCCAGCACCAGCGCCAGCGCCAGATCGCTGTCGAGGCTGCGTTCATGGACTTCATCGAACAGCACGGCGGCAATGCCGGGAAGCTCCGGATCGGCGACCAGCATGCGGGTGAAGATGCCTTCGGTGATGACGTCAATGCGGGTGGTAACCGAGGTGCGGCTGTCCATGCGGGTGCGATAGCCGATGGTGGTGCCAAGCGGTGTGCCGCTGGATTCGGCCATGCGCTCTGCAGCCGCGCGCGCGGCGAGTCGGCGCGGCGACAGCAGCAGGATCTTGCCCGTGCCCACCCAGGCTTCGCCGACCAGCGCCGGGGCAATCGCGGTGGTCTTGCCGGCTCCCGGCGGTGCAACCAGCGCCACGGGGGCATTGGCGGCAAGCGCGGCACGCAGCGCCGGCAGCACCTCTTCGACGGGCAGCGTCATCAGCCGGGGCAGCCGGGGACGGCGCGACGCGGCAGTGGCCGGCCGGGCAGGGCATCGCCCATGACCCCGCCAGATATGACCGGCACGCCGTTGACGAGCAAGGTGGTGACCCCCACCGACAGTTCGCGCGGGCGGACATAATCGGCGCGAGGGGCATAGCGCGCCGGGTCGAACACCAGAATATCGGCGAAATAGCCCGGCCGCAGATAGCCGCGTTCGGCGATCTGCAACGTGTCGGCGGTGCGGCCGGTCGATTGCCGGATGAAGGTGCCAAGCGAAATCACCCCGCGTTCGACGACATAACGGGCATATTTTTCGGGGAAAGTAGCATACATGCGCGGGTGGCCGGCGCTGCCGTCCGAGCCTGTCATCATCCAGGGCTGCTGCATCAGTATGTCGATATCGGCATCGGTCATGTTGAACGAGGCGATGCTGGTGCCCTGCGGGTTGCTGCGGATGATGCGCAGCGCCGCGTCGATGGCGTCGACCTGCCATTGCACGGCGAGTTCGGACAGGCGTTTTCCGGTCCAGGGTTGGCCGGCGCTGGTCATCAGGATGCTTTCGGCCCCGCCGCGGCGGCGCAGATTGTCGGCGATGGCGGTGCGCAGCCACCCGGCCTGGGCCGGATCGTCGATTCGGGCGCGGATGGCGGGCAGGCCATCGGCCTGTGCCCGTTCGGGCAGCAGCGCTGAGATCAGGTTGGAACCCGACGCAGCCCAGGGATATTGGTCGGCGGTTACCTCCTGCCCGCGCGCACGGGCGGCTTCGATAAGGGCGATGACCGCGGGTGCCTGGCCATGAACATCGACGCCGAGCGCCTTGAGATGGGCGAAATGGACCGGCATGGCGGCGCTGGCACCGATGGCGATGGCCTCGGACACCGAGGCCAGCAGGCCGATGCCATAGGAGGATTCATCGCGCTGATGGGTGTCGTAAAGCCCGCCACGCACGCCGGCTTCGCGAGCAAGCGCGATGACTTCATCGGTCGTGGCAAAGCTTTGCGGCGCATAGAACAGCCCGGCAGACAGGCCGAGCGCGCCGCCGCACATGGCATCGGCGACCAGCTTGCGCATCTGTACCAGTTCGTCGGCGGTCGGCGGGCGTGCGGCGGCACCAAGGACGGCGCTGCGCACCGCGCCGAAGCCGACATAGCTTGCGATGTTGGGGCCGGTCGGTTGGCCGGCTAGGCGGGCGAACTGTGCCTGCACATCGGCCGCACCGCCGCCATCGATGCCGGTGACGATGGTGGTGACACCCTGCGCCAGCCAGGGGGCGATGCGGCGCGTGGCCGGATCGGTGGCGCTGACCATGTCGCCGGGGTGGGTATGGGGATCAATGAAGCCCGGCGCGATAATCTGTCCGCGGGCATCAATGCTGCGCGTTGCCACCACCCGGCCACGCGACGAAGGGCCGACAAAGACGATGCGATCGCCCTTGATGGCGACATCGCCGGCATAGGCCGGGCGGTCGCTGCCATCGAACAGCATACCGCCACGGATGATCAGATCGGCAATGATCGGTCGTGCCGCCGCCGATACAGGCGCAACTGGGGCCGCCAATACTATAACGGCCATGCACAGGCAGCCGAAACCCTTCATGCAAATATCCTCTTGCCCCGCTGCGCGCCGGACAACCGTAGCGTGATGTCGCCGTGAAAACACCCCGTCAAAAGGCTGGCAACGGTGGGCGAAGCAAGGCTCGGGCTTGCACGGCCGGGGCTGCGGGGCCAAGGAAGCGCGATGCGCATTGCTCTGTTCGAGCCTGAAATTGCCGGAAATGTCGGCGCCGTGTTGCGGCTTGGTGCCTGTTTCGGCACGGCGGTGGACCTTGTCGAGCCGATGGGCTTTGCCTGGGATGACCGCCGCGTGCGCCGGACGGCGATGGATTATATCGATCATGTCGCGGTGGCCCGCCATGCCGGCTTTGCCGCCTTTCGGCAGTCAATCGGGGCGCAAAGGCTGGTGTTGTTCACCACCAAGAGCCGGCAGTCGGCCTATGCCTTCGACTTCAGGCCCGATGATGTCCTGCTGTTCGGCAAGGAAAGCGCCGGCGTCCCCGCCGAAGTCGCCGCCGTGTGTAACGCGCGACTGTGCATTCCGATGCGCCCACAGGTGCGGTCGATGAATCTGGCCACCACGGTGGCACTCGCGCTTGGCGAAGCCTTGCGGCAAACCGGGACCTTGCCGGGCTGATGGGGCAATGTCGCGAGCGATGGCGTTGGACCGGGAATATGGTCGCGCGGGCAAAGCGATCAATTAGCATTACTTGCGCAATGGCCCCATTGGAAACCATTGCGCAAATGATGTCTCAATTAGGTTTGGGTGTCACAGTAGCGGCAACGGGAGCAGAAACGGCCATCGGAGCAAGCGGAGACGCCGCCATCGCAAGCGGCACGTCCTCATCGACAAACGACTTTATGACAGTACCGATAGGGAGATTGGCGCTGGTGCCTGTCATGAAAAATCCGGCTGGCAGAAATACGATTGCCGACACCGCGACCGCCCCAACGCCACCAGCCGTACCTTTATCATCGAAAGCGCCGCTCAATCTTATTTGGCGACCGTTGACCAGCATATAAAGCGGTCTCCCAGACAAATGGCCTGATTTTCCCCACATTCCCTTATTGATAACGTCGATTATTTCGCCCACCGCCGGACTACCGACAGGCACCACCGTCACACCCTGCACGACGACAGCTTCGCTTGTTTCGAGCCTTATTCTTTGGCCGACCCGAAGCTTCTTTCCCTTAGTGGTAAGCTCCTCAAGCAGCCTCAGGGGAACTTCGGTGCCCACGCGGAGCACTGCTTGAGTATTGCCCAGCGACGCGATCGGAGCAGTCGCCTGTGCAGCCGGTAAAACAGCCTGAGCCTGTAGAGCGCAAGGAATCGCAGCAAGCGCAAGCGCTGCTAGGTGCATCTTCATTTGGTTTTACCCCCAATTATTAGGTCTACGAGGCCACCCCGCTCCCAATAAATTTTCTTTATAGAGGTCGTTCTGCCAAGTCGAGAGATAGATCTTTTTGATCGTCCTGTACATTCATCCTGTAAAATCGCGCGCAATAACGATCAAATTAGGGATGATTTTTGTATCCAATAATGACCCTTTTTTAGTGCTGGAATGCTGCATCTGAATGGGTTTCGATGCCGCGACGATCGCCTATTAATCTTCTTGGATATCCCGATGCGCAAAGGCTTCCTGTATCTGGTCGCCATCATGGACTGGGCGAC
>JBMOFG010000261.1:0-3794 GCA_049314415.1 Polymorphobacter sp. | reverse complement strand
GATCCGTCCGGCGGCGTCATCCAGCGCGAAGCCGATGGCAAAACACCCAATGGTGTGCTGGAAGAAAGTGCGCTGGGGCTCGCCGCCTACAAGCTGTTCCCCAAATCGACGCCGGCGCAAGGCCTGGCCACACTGGCGGCGGCCCAGAAAATCTATATGGCCAACGGCTATACGACGGTGCAGGACGGCAAGACCGATGCCCAGTCGCTGGCGATGCTGACCGGCGCCGCCCGCGCCGGGATCCTGAAGATCGACGTGGTTTCCTATCCCGATCTCATGACGCTGCACGACAAGCCGGTGCTGCACGGTCCGCTGGTCAGCGCCGCCTATACCGATCATTTTCGCATCGGCGGGGTCAAATTGTCCTTCGATGGATCGCCACAGGGCAAGACGGCCTGGTTCACCCAGCCCTATTTCCAGGTACCGGCGGGGCAAAAGCCCGATTATGCCGGCTATCCCGCCTTTCCCAAGCCCGGCGAGGCGCAGGGCTGGGTCGACATGGCGTATCGGAACAAGTGGCAGTTGCTGATCCACGCCAACGGCGATGCCGCGATCGATGAAATGATCCGCACGGTGGGGATCGCGCAAAAACAGTTCGGCGGCAACGACCGGCGCACGGTGATGATCCACGGTCAATATCTGCGGCGTGACCAGATCGCGCCGTTACAGGCGCTGGGCGTTTTTCCGGCGCTGTTCCCGATGCACACTTTCTATTGGGGCGATTGGCACCGCGAATCGGTAGCGGGCCCGGTACGCGCTGAATTCATCTCGCCCACCCGCGCCGTTCGCGACGCCGGGATGATGCTGAGCATCCACCATGACGCGCCGGTCACGTTTCCCAATGCGATGCGGGTGTTCGACAGCGCCGTGAACCGCACGACCCGGAGCGGCCATGTCCTTGGCCCCGATCAGCGGCTGACCCCTATGGAAGCGCTGCAGGCAATGACGATCTGGCCAGCCTATCAGCATTTCGAGGAGGCCACCAAGGGAAGCATCGAACCCGGCAAGCTTGCTGACTTTGTCATCCTCGACAAGAACCCGCTGGCGGTGCCCCCCGCCACGATCAAGGATATCAAGGTGCTGGAAACGATGCGCGGCTTGCTTGTGCAGGTGCACCGCTGCCTGCGCTTTTGCGCTGCACGTCAGGCGGGGCTATGCCAGTATCATGTTTGCGCCGACGCTCTATGACCTGCTGAAATTCCTGCACATCACTGGCGTGGTGATGTTGATGGGCAATATCACCGTCACTGCAATCTGGAAATTCTTCGCCGATCGCGATGGCCGGCCGCAGGTGCTCGGCTTTGCCCAGAAACTCGTCACCTATACCGATTGGGCAATGACCGTGTGGGGCGTCATCCTGACGATGGCCGGCGGCTATGGCATGGCATGGCTGGCGGGCATCGATGTATTCGGCAGCCGCTGGCTGGTCTGGGCGCAGGGGTTGTTCGTGCTGGGCGGCTTGATCTGGCTTGGACGGATCGTGCCGTTGCAGATCGCCCAAGCGCGGATGGCGCGTGGCTTTGCCGATGGCGGCGCCGTACCCCAGGCCTATCGCGCCGCCAGCCGGACGTGGATTTTCTGGGGGCTGGTCGCCACCGTGCCGCTGGTCGCGGCAACCTGGCTTATGGTCGCCAAACCGGCGTAACGGCTGTCGGTTGAATCATTGTCGCGGCGGCGTCGCGGGCGATTTCGACCGGCGATGCGGCGAAAAACCCGCCTGCAGTGGCGCCGCACCCTGTCACAGGCCGTCACATGAAAAAAAACTTGCGCAGGCCTCCAACCTTCCAAGTCGCTGACTTGAAAGTAATTTTAGCAAGACAAGGCTGCTACGAGCATGACATTAGCGAGTTTTGATGACAGTTTGATGACATAAACCACTTGATCCCATCACGAAACGCGCGCAATTTTCGCTCACGGGCCGCAAGGTCGGTGCTTCCCGAGTTGAAACGCAAATCGGGTAAAAGGAAACCATCTATCGCCAGAGTGCGTGAAGGAGAATATCAATGACAGGTAAGTTCGCATCGCCCCTTGTCGCCAACGGCCTGCTGGCCGGCATGACAATGGCTCTCATGACGATTGCTGCTCCTGCCATGGCCGACACGCCATTACTGACCGACAAAGTTTCGATTTCGACAGCGAATCTCGATCTTGCCACGCCCCGTGGGCGGCAAATGCTCGAACGCCGCGTCAATGCCGCCATCGGCACATTATGCGGCGCGCCGGTTTTTGGCAGCCGCGATGAAGCCGACGCCTTGCGCGCCTGCCGCGAAGCAGCCCGCACCGACGTGCAGCCCCAGGTCAAGGCCATGCTCAACCGCGCCAGCGTCACCGTCGCTTCGGCGCACTGATCCGGCCCGCCGCATCGCATCCCCGCGCGGCACGCCCGCCCCTGCCCGGCGCCGCCGTGCGGGGGCGTTTCGTTTTTGACGCCACGCCAGCGCCCGACGGGGGGCTTTCAGGGCTCCGGTTACACCCGTTGCGACCCGCTGGATTGCGCCCGGCGGTTGCCGTGCCGGACAGCGGAATCGGGCGCATCTCAACCCTAGCCATTGCAGCGTTGACGACCTAAGGAAGTGCGTTCGTTTCGTACGGGGCCGACCAGCGCATGTTCAAGAAGATCCTGATTGCCAACCGCGGGGAAATCGCCTGCCGGGTCATTCGCAGCGCCCGCGCCATGGGCATCGCCACGGTCGCGGTCTATTCCGATGCCGATGCCAACGCGCTGCACGTCGGCATGGCCGATGAATCGGTGCACATCGGCCCGGCACCGGCGAGCGAATCCTATCTGGTTGCCGACAAGATCATCGCCGCCTGCCTCGCCACGGGTGCCGAAGCGGTTCACCCCGGCTATGGCTTCCTGTCGGAACGCGCCAGCTTCGTGGAAGCCTTGAGCGCCGCCGGGATCGCCTTCATCGGCCCGCCAGCCAGTGCCATCGCCGCAATGGGCGACAAGATCGAATCCAAGCGCCGCGCACTCGCTGCGGGCGTTTCGGTCGTCCCGGGTTTTGTCGGGGAAATCAACAGCACCGACCATGCCGTCGAAATCGCCGGCGGCATCGGCTATCCGGTGATGATGAAAGCCAGCGCCGGCGGCGGCGGCAAGGGCATGCGGCTGGCGTGGAGCGAAGCCGATGTGCGCGAAGGCTTTGAGAGCGTCAAACGCGAGGCGCTGGCTAGCTTCGGCGATGACCGGGTCTTCATCGAAAAATTCGTCGAACAGCCGCGTCACATCGAGATTCAGCTGATCGGCGATGGCCATGGCAACATCATCTATCTCAACGAGCGCGACTGTTCGATCCAGCGCCGCCACCAGAAGGTGGTCGAGGAAGCGCCATCCCCCTTCGTTACCCCCGAAATGCGCAAGGCGATGGGCGAACAGGCCGTCGCGCTGGCCAGGAACGTCGGCTACACCAGCGCCGGCACGGTGGAGTTCATCGCCGGCGCCGACCGCAGCTTTTATTTTCTTGAAATGAACACCCGGCTTCAGGTCGAACACCCGGTCACCGAATGCATCACCGGGCTCGACCTTGTCGAATTGATGATCCGCGTCGCCGCCGGCGAAGCCCTGCCGTTCACGCAAGACCAGGTTCGCCTCGATGGCTGGGCGATCGAAACCCGCGTCTATGCCGAAGATCCGTATCGCGGCTTCCTGCCCTCGATCGGCCGCCTGTCGGCGTGCCAGCCACCTGAAGCCGGCCGCAACGGGCAATCGCTTGTCCGCATCGATACCGGCGTCGTCGAAGGTGCCGAAATCAGCATGTTCTATGATCCGATGATCGCCAAGCTGATCACCC
>JBMOFG010000260.1:0-3801 GCA_049314415.1 Polymorphobacter sp. | reverse complement strand
CTGGCTGATCTCGGTACGCTCAAGCCCGGCAAGCGCGGCGATGTGGTGGTCTGGGATGGCGACCCGCTGGAACTTACTTCGGCGCCCACCGCCGTGTTCATCGACGGCGTCGCACAGCCGATGCAGTCGCGGCAGTTGCAGTTGCGTGATCGTTATCGTGACCTTGCGCCGGGAGCGCTGCCGAAAGCCTATAACAAATGAGCGACATCACACTTCTCATTATCGCCGTCTCGGTCTTTGTCGGCGGGCATGAACTGCTTTCCCATCCCTTGCGCGCGCCGCTGGTGGCGCGGTTGGGGGACAAGGGCTTCATGCTGGTTTATTCGGCGGTGGCCCTCGGTTCGCTCGGCTGGGCCGGGCAGCTGTGGAAGGGCATTGCGCCCGAACGGCTGTGGAGCCTGCCGCCCTATGCCAATGTGCTGGCGGTCGTCGCCATGCTGTTTGCCTTCATCCTGTTCGTCGGCTCTGTGACCGCGCCCAATCCGGCGCTGATGGGCATGCCGGCCGGTGGTTCCCCGCGCGGCGTCATGCGGATCACCCGTCACCCGATGATGTGGAGCTTTGCCATATGGGCCATCGTCCATATCGCCATGAGCGCCGATCCGCGCACGATCGTGCTGGCCAGCGGCATCCTTACTCTCGCGCTGTTCGGTGCCGCGATGCAGGACGGCAAGAAACGCATTGCCTTGCCCGGCTATGCCAATCACATCGCCGCCACCGGTTTCATGCCCTTTGGCGCACAATTGCGCGGACGCCAGCCATGGCGTGCCGCTTTGCCCGGGATGGTTGCAACGGTTGGCGGGGTGGCGCTATGGGCGCTGGTGCTTTGGGGACATCCGCTGGTTTTCGGGCTGCCGGCGCTGCAATTCGGCTCATGAGGACGATCTGATGGATTTCGCCGGCAAGACGATCTGGATCACCGGCGCGTCGTCGGGCATTGGCGAAGGGTTGGCGCTTGCCTTTGCCCGCGCTGGCGCCCGGCTGGTGCTGTCGGGTCGGCGAACCGACGCGCTCGCCGAAGTGGCGGGCCGTTGCCAGGCGTCAACCTTGGTGTTGCCTTTTGAAGCCACCGACCTTGCCATCCTGCCCGACGTGGTCGCCGAAGCCGAAGCCAAGACCGGCGGTATCGACATATTGGTCAACAATGCCGGCATTTCGCAACGCAGCCTGGCACTTGATACCGATTTCAGCGTTTATCGGACCATCATGGAGGTCGACTATTTCGCGCCGCTGCGGCTGACCCAACTGGTGCTGCCGGCGATGGTGCGGCGCGGATCGGGCGCCATCGTCAACAATGCCTCGGTCGCCGGCAAGGTCGGCTCGCCGTTGCGCACTGCCTATTGCGGCGCCAAGCACGCGCTGGTCGGCTGGTCCGACGCGCTGCGCGCCGAGATCGCCCAATATGGTGTGAGCGTGCACGTTGTGACGCCGGGTTTTGTTGCTACCGGCATCGCTGCCAATGCGCTAAAGGGCGATGGCAGCGTCAACGGCCCCAATGATGACCCGGTCAACGCCGGCATCAGCATCGACGAAGCCGCCGGGCAGATCCTTGCCGCGCTGGCCGATGGCCGGCCCGAGATTCCCGTCGCGCGCGCCGGCTCGCCCGAACTGATGCTGCTCGACCTGATCCGCAGCGACCCTGACCAATTGTTCAAGGTGATGGCGAGCATGGCGCCGCAGGTCGCGCGCTGATGAGCGCGCTGACCCACCGCCGCATTACCGGTGCCATCCGCTATACCAGCAAGAAGCCCGAACGGCTCGACCAGGAACGCGGCCGCGAGGATTTCGCTTTCACCCATCATGCCGATGGCGCGGTAACGATCCGCGCCCATTGCGAGATCGATGAACCGGCGCCGACGGTGATGCGCGACATCCTCTATTCGACCGATGCGCAATGGCGGCCGCTGGATTGCCATGTGCGGCTCAGCCTAGACGATATTTTCCTCGGCAGCGGCTGGGTGCGGTTCGACCATGACGTCGGGGTTGCCGAATGCGAAAGCTATGGTCCCAGCATCGGCCGGGTGTCGCAGCGCATGGCGATCCCTGACGGCCTCGCCGGCTTTGGCACCCATCCTATCGTCGGTGATGGCTTCCTGACCCGGATCATGGACGTTGCGCAGGGACCGCACCGCCGGCTGCTCAAGGTGCTGTTGCCCAGCTCCGACCATCGCGGCGCGTCGCCGCCACTGCTCGCTCGGGTCGATATTCATCTTGAATATGTCGGGGAAGCTGAAAAGACCGTTGCGGCGGGGACCTTTCAATGCCGGCACTTCCGCTTTGTCGATGAAGCCGCGATGGGCGGTACGCAGCACCCCCCCTATGACATGTGGGTGACTGCTGATGCCGATTCGATCTTTGTCTGCGGCGGCGTCGGCGGCTATATGCAGACCTGGTACGAGCTGGTCGAATTGCAGCGCTGACCGGCACGACGTTTTTTGCTTGGAGACGCGCGCGTTCGCGGTTAAGAGCAAAGGCAGGCGAGGTGGATAAAAATCCCTCGCCCTTCGACATTGCAGGACCGGCGGCGGTGCCGACAGGCACGCCAGAGGCAGAAGCCGGACAATACACGGTCGAACATTTCCAGCACCGCGGCATTTGCCGTCCGTTCATACGGGGACGCAACGTTGATCAGAAACAACCAGAACCGGCGGCGGCGCGGCGGCAACAATGGCCCGCGCCCGCAGCAGATGGGCGGCGGCAACAACTATGGCAACCGGCTTGATAACCGGCAGCGCGGCAACGCCAGTCAGCTTCTGGAAAAATACCGGGCCCTGGCGCGTGATGCCCAGCAGGCCGGTGACCGGGTGACTGCGGAATATTATCTGCAATATGCCGATCATTATTATCGCGTGCTCGGCGATTATCGCGACAAGCAACCCGACAATCGTCAGCGCCGCGACAGTTATGACGATGACAGCGCCGGCTATGCCGCCGCAGACGATAATGATGCCGACGAAGACGATGATGGCGACGACCGCGAGGATTCGCGCGACGATGGCCGTGTCGAAGCCCGCGACGACAATCGTGGCAACTGGCGTGATGAACGACCGAACCGCGATCGCAATGCCCGCGATACCAGCGGCCGCGACAACGTCCAGCGCGACAACGTCCAGCGCGACAACGTCCAGCGCGACAACGTCCAGCGCGATAATGGCCAGCGTGACGGCGGTCCGCGCGAACAGAATCGCGAACCCCGTCGTGATGGCGAGCGTCAGCCGTGGAAATCGAATCGCGATGGCGGAGACCAGGGCCGGGGCGACCAGAACCGCAACGATCAGGGCCGGGGCGAACCGCGCGGCGATCGTGACGGCAATCGGGATAATCACCGCGGCGAAGGGCGGCGCGAGCGCCGTATCGACCCGCCGCGCAATGACGCGCCGCGTCCCGCCGAACCTCTGTTGAGCGATGAAGGTCCGATTCCCTGTCTGCCCGGCCCGGCAACGCTGCGAGCACCCCGGACTGACGTGGCACCCGCGCCGCGCGCCGAACGCCGGACGTTGCGCCGCGATGTGCCGGTAGCTGCTGATTTTGGTACGGTTGTGGAGACTGTGTCGCCGGTGCCGGTGGAAACTGCCTTTGAATCGACCGAAGTATCGACACCGCGCCGTCGCGGCCGGCCGCGCAAGGTGATTGACGAGGTTGCCGCTGACAGTTGAGAATCTGGGCCGCCGGCGACTCAGTCGTTGGCGGCCTCGCCGGTGCCGACCGTTTCATCATGGCCGGACCGGTTCGACACAAAGGCCAGGCCCATCAAGGCGCCGGCCAGCAACAATGCCCCGATAATGCCGCCCCCCATGGCAA
>JBMOFG010000259.1:0-3808 GCA_049314415.1 Polymorphobacter sp. | reverse complement strand
GTGCCGCACACCGCCACCAGCGTCTTCCTCGGCCTCGCCCCTACTGCCAATGGCGGCGCGCCGCGCTTTGCCGCGGCGGCGAGCGGCGCCGAACTGGTCAGCGATTTCGGCGGCGTCATCGTCGATGCCCGCGCCGCTGCGGTGCAACTGGGCGACGGCCGCGCCGAAATCGTCGCGCAGGCGCGCTCGCTGCTCGATTGGCACGCCCGCCACCAGTTTTGCGCCGTCTGCGGCGGCAAGACCGAAATGGCCAAGGCCGGCTATGCCCGTACCTGCCTCGGCTGCGGCGCCGAACATTTCCCGCGCACCGATCCGGTGGTCATCATGCTCGCGATCAAAAAGGGCTCCGGGGGCGACCATGCCCTCGTCGGCCGCCAGCCCAATTTCCCCAAGAAATTCTACTCGGCGCTCGCCGGCTTCGTCGAACCCGGCGAAAGCCTTGAAGAAGCCGTCGCCCGCGAACTGTTCGAAGAAGCCGGCATCCGCACCACCCGCGTTCGCTACCTTGCCAGTCAGCCCTGGCCGTTTCCATCGTCATTGATGATCGCCGCCTTTGCCGAAGCGGTGAATGTCGACATCACGATTGACGCCGACGAACTCGAAGAAGCCCGCTGGGTGACCAAGGACGAGGTCCGCGCCGCGCTCGCCGGCACCGGCGACTGGTTCGCGCCGCCACCGATGGCGATTGCACATACATTGTTACAGGCGTGGGTAGCGGATTGAGCCTTTCCGCGCGCGCCGCGATATTCAAGCCGCCACCCGTTCCCGCAGCTTCGCCACGAGCGCAGTCGCCTCTTCCGGCGCCATCGGCCGGCCCAAGAGATATCCTTGTGCCTGTTCGCAGCCGAGTTCGCGACACAATTCGAATTCTGCCCGAGTTTCGATGCCTTCCGCCGTGGTCGTCATGTTGAGCGAATGGGCAAGCGTGACGATTGCCTGGATGATGGCGCCGGCTTCGCCATTGGGCTGCAGCGCGCGCGCGATAAAACTGCGGTCGATCTTGATCCGGCTGAACGCAGCTTTCTGGAGATAGCCGAACGAGGCATAGCCGGTGCCGAAATCATCGAGCGCGAAGCTCACCCCGAGCGCACGCAGGGTCGCAAGAGTTTCGATGCTCGCTGCTTTTTCATCGAGGAACAGACTTTCGGTGATTTCCAACTCGAGCCGTGCCGGATCGAGCTGATTCACGCTGAGCGCCTGCTCGACGAAGCCGACCAACCCCGGATCACCGATCTGCGCCGGCGACAGGTTGACCGCGACCCGCACCTGCGCCGGCCAGCGCGCCGCCCAGGCGCAGGCCGTCGCAATCACCCAATGACCGATCGCCACGATCTGCCCGCTCTCTTCTGCCAGTGGAATAAAACGCATCGGCGGGATGATACCGAGCACCGGGTGGTTCCAGCGCAACAGTGCTTCAAAACCCGTAATGCCCTCATCCTTGGCATCGACAATGGGTTGAAAGGCCAGCGCAAGTTCGTTCCGCTCGAGCGCCGTCGCTAGATCGGCCTCCAGCAGGCGGCGTTCCTCCGCGCGTTCCCGCTGCTCGGGAAGATAGCGGCAGGCAATCCCGCGGCCTCGGCTTTTCGCCTCGTAAAGCGCAAAATCACCTGACTTCAAAAGTCTGTCATGGGTCGCACCATCTGCTGGTCCAAGCGCATAACCGATGCTGGCGCCGATCTGCACCGGCTGGCCATCGACGGCGAAGGGCGCCGCCATCGCCGCAACGATGGCGGCCGCGACGCTTTCCACCCGGCGCAGCGAAGCATCGGGCAGCAGCACGGCAAATTCGTCGCCGCCCAGCCGCGCCAGCGTCGCATGGCCGCCGACCGCTGCCTGCATGCGCTCTGCCGTTTCCCGCAGCAGCCGGTCGCCGGCAGCATGGCCAAGCGTATCGTTGACCGATTTGAAATGATCGAGATCGATAAACAACAGACCACAACCGCGCCCGGTGCGACCGGCGCGCGCCAGGTTTTCACCGAGCATTTCGCGGAACAGCGCGCGATTGGCGAGGCCGGTTAAAGGGTCGTAACGCGCCAGTTCGATGATTCGGTCATGGCTGCGGCGTGCTTCGGTGACATCGCGCCCGACACCGCGATAGCCGGTGAATTGCCCAAACGCATCGGTCTTGGGGGTGCCCGACAAGGCCCACCAGCGGGTTTCACCGCCAACAGCGACCGGGATGGTGATATCGCGAAAACTACGCCGCGCCGAGAAGGCGCCGGTCAGCGCCCTAACCGAAGACCGGCCCCTGCCACGACGCTCGTCGCCAAGCAGATCCAGCAGGGACGAACCCAGTAACTCCTCGCACCGTCGCGCCGCCACTTCGGCCAGCCGCGGCGAGACATGGGTCAGCCGGCCGTGGGCATCGACTTCCATCAACCAGTCCGACCCGTTCGATTCGAACTCCGACAATAGCAACCGCACCACTTCGTTGCGTTCGGCCAGCCTGTCCTCGCTGTGCATCTGCTCCATCAGCGCCCGGCTCGACACCAGTATGCCGCGTGCAACGACAAGACCGAAGGTTACAAAGGCCAGCGCGATCATCGGCAAGGACGGCGTTGAATCCGCCGGCACGCTGACAAGGGTCGCGCTGCCGATCACAACCAACGTGCCGATGCCGCATATTGGCATGGCCATCGCCGAAAGACCGACAGCCCCCATGCCGATCAGCGCCATCAGCATGAGAAGCGCCTGGGCCTCGGCACCGGCCTGCGGCATTAGATGAAGGATCATCAC
This sequence comes from Polymorphobacter sp., assembly GCA_049314415.1. Taxonomy (GTDB): domain Bacteria; phylum Pseudomonadota; class Alphaproteobacteria; order Sphingomonadales; family Sphingomonadaceae; genus Sandarakinorhabdus. Next base: position 1,072 of record JBMOFG010000259.1, on the reverse strand, counting down.
CGCCCAGCTTACAGCAAAGCCACCAACTTCGGCCGTGATCAGCCAGAATTGCGGCAATGGCACCGAATCCGCCATCCCGCGTCGCCGGATGCGCAGGAAATGCAGGCTCCACAGCAGCGCCAATCCGCCCATCACCACACCCCAGCGCAGCAGAAAGGCAAAATCGGCGATCGCCCGCAAGGTCGACAGCAAGACAAGGACGTTGATCGACATCAGCGTCACATTGAACGGAACGAAGCGGTAGAGTGCTGCGAGCTGCGCCGCCCGCACGCGGGCGAAAAACGCATTGTCATCCTGGCCAAAACCAAAAACCTGAGCCCAGCTGATCGGCGTGATGACCATCTTGGGTGGCCGGAACATCATGGACATGCGCGTTTCCCCGGCGCCTCGCGAGCTGCCCGGGAAACAACGGCGGCGGCGCAGCGGCGTTAAGCGTTTGTCGGCAGCGGCAGTACCGTGGCCAGCAAGCCAGGATCGGCGCGCAACTGGCCAAGACCCGCCGGCAGGTCAGCCGGCGTCACCGGGCGGATGAACGGACGGGGTTTGCCGTCACCATGACGAAGGCGTTGCCGCGACGCAGCCGGCCCGGCAAAGTGCTAATTCACGACTTTCCAAGCTGGCCGATGTTCCCTAAGTGTTCGCGCATGGCTTCGCTCCCCGCTGCTCCGCCCTGGCTCGAAGGGCTCAACCCGCCTCAGCGTCAGGCTGTGCTGACCACCGAAGGCCCGGTGCTGATCCTCGCCGGCGCCGGCACCGGTAAGACCCGCGCACTCACGGCGCGGTTGGCGCACATCCTCGCTTCGCGCCTTGCTTGGCCGTCGGAAGTGCTGGCGGTAACCTTTACCAACAAGGCAGCGCGCGAGATGCGCCACCGCATGGGCGCGCTGATCGGCGAGATGGCGGAAGGGCTGCCTTGGCTCGGCACGTTCCATGCCATTGCTGCTAAGATGCTGCGCCGCCACGCCGGGTTGGTCGGGCTAGATCCCAATTTTACCATTCTCGACACCGACGACCAGTTGCGGCTGTTGAAGCAGATTATCGCCGAAGCCGGACTGGAAGAAAAGCGCTGGCC
>JBMOFG010000258.1:0-3823 GCA_049314415.1 Polymorphobacter sp. | reverse complement strand
TGCGCGAGGCGGTTTCGATCCCGCTCATCACCAGCAACCGCATCAACATGCCGCACGTGGCCGAAGAGGTGCTGGCGCGCGGCGATGCCGATCTGGTTTCGATGGCGCGGCCGATGCTGGCCGATTCGCAACTGGTCAGGAAGGCGCTGGAGGGGCGCGAGGACGAGATCAACACCTGCATCGCCTGCAACCAGGCCTGCCTCGACCATACGTTCGGCGGCAAGCTGACGAGTTGCCTCGTCAACCCGCGCGCCTGCCGCGAAACCGAGCTGATCGTTGCGCCGACCGCGACGCGCAAGCGGCTGGCGGTGGTCGGCGCCGGGCCGGCCGGCCTCGCCTATGCCGTCACGGCGGCCGAGCGCGGCCATGAGGTGACGTTGTTCGACGCCGCGGCCGAAATCGGCGGGCAGTTCAACCTTGCAAAGCGCATTCCGGGCAAGGAAGAGTTTCACGAGACGCTGCGCTATTACGCCCGGATGATCGAAAAGCTCGGCATCACGCTGCGGCTCAATACCCGCGCCGATGCGGCGATGCTCACCGGCTATGACGATGTCATCATCGCCACCGGCATCACCCCGCGCCGCCCCGATCTGCCGGGTATCGATCATCCCAAGGCGGTCAGCTATTTCGACGTCATCACCGGCAAGGCCAAGGTCGGCAAGCGCGTCGCAATCATGGGCGCCGGGGGCATCGGCTTCGACGTTGCCGAGCTCATCACCCATGAAGGCACGTCGGCAGCGCTCGATATCGACGTGTTTGCCCGGGAATGGGGCATCGATTTTGCCAACCACCCGCGCGGCGGCGTCACCGGCATCGTGCCGCAAGTGGCGAAATCCGACCGCGAGGTGACGCTGTTCCAGCGCAAGGCCGGCGCGCCTGGCAAATCGCTCGGCAAGACGACGGGCTGGACCCACAAGCTGACGCTGCAACGCCGCGGTGTGCAGATGGTCGGCGGGGTGGAATATCTGGCCATCGATGACGACGGCCTGCACGTCACACTGGGTGGCGAGCCGCGCGTCTATGATGTCGATACCGTCATCATCTGCGCTGGCCAGGAACCGGCGCGCGGGCTGCATGACGAACTCGCCGCCGCCGGCATCGCGTCGCAGTTGATCGGCGGCGCCTATGAAGCCGGCGAGCTTGATGCCAAGCGCGCCATCAACCAGGCGACCGAACTGGCGGCAGCCGCATGACCCCGGAAGCAAAGACCATGATCGGCACCGCGCTCGACAGCTGGTACACCTATATGCGCAACCATGATCTGGCGGCGCTGCACGCGATGATCCACCCCGATGCGGTGTTCGAAAGCCCGGTCGTCCACACCCCGCAGCGCGGGCGTGACATCGTCTTCAAATATCTCGCCAGCGCCGAAAAAGTGCTCGGCGGCCCGGGCTTCACCTATGTCGGCGAATGGCGCGGTGCCGACAGCGCCATCCTCGAATTCGAAAATGTCATCGATGGCATCAAGATCAACGGCGTCGACATGATCACCTGGAACGACGCCGGCCAGATCACCCATTTCAAGGTGATGGTGCGGCCGCTGAAGGCGATCAACATGCTCCACCAAAAGATGGGCGAGATGCTGGCGAAGTCGTGAAACTGACAGTTGTTTCCCATCTCGATGGGTTTTACAGTGACCGAGTTTGGACATTGCGGCCATTCCCGACGGCTTGGGCGAACGACAGGTTCCGGCCTGACAGCGGACGTTATAATCGTCGACTTTCACCATCTCCGTGAAGCGAGCCAATGAGCTAGCATGCCGATTATTGCGCCGGCGGCTGCTCCCAATCCAACCCCGATACCGCCTAATGATACAGCTACGCCTGCGGTCGATCTTTGTCGCTCGCCGGTGATTATTGGCTCGAGGACAAGTGCGACCATAATAAGGATCGGCACCGCAAAAAGAAACGCACACCCTATCTTCTGAGACAAGAAACCCCAGCCCATGGCAAAGCCAACAATGCCGCCGAAGCAAATGATAAATATGAATATCATTTAACCAATCTGGTCCGGCGGGCTGCTCCAAGCAAGCAGCAATGTCAGCTTCCCACCATAGGCGGACATTGCCGAGGCCAGAGGCGAACGACCGGGACTAGGTCGGAGGCGGCCTTTCCCGCCACGGATATCAAGCGTCAAATTTTGACCATTAGGCTTTGACCATTCGCCGCTCGCGCGAGCGGCCAGCTTTCGCTATCGCCACATCATGAACCCCGCCGCTGTCCAGCCCTTTCACGCCATGGCGATCTCGCGCCGCGCTTATGCGCTGGAAGCCGCCGGGCGCTCGGTCATCCATATGGAGTTCGGCCAGCCGTCCACCGGGGCGCCACCGCTGGCCATCGCCGCCGCCCACCACCGGCTCGACAGCGAAGCCGGCGGCTATTGGGAAAGCCCGGCGCTCGTCGAGCGCATCGCGCAGCTTTATGATGAACGCCACAGCCTTGCCATCGATCCCGGCCGCATCGTGCTCACCAATGGCGCCAGCCCGGCGCTGGCGCTGGCGCTGGCGGCGCTGTTTGCGCCGGGCGATCGCATCGCCTTTGCCCGGCCCGGCTATGTAGCCTATCGCAACGCCGTACTCGCCCTGGCGCGGGTGCCGGTGGAGATCGGCACCGATGCGGGCACACGCTTCCAGATCGCCGCGCGCCATCTCGAAGCGCTGGCGGACGCGCCGCAGGGCCTGATTCTCGCCAGCCCGGCCAACCCCACCGGCTCGATGATCGACGCGGCGGGCCTTGCCGCCATCGCCGCCGTCGCCAAACGCCGCGGCATCCGCATCATCTCGGACGAGATCTACCACGGCCTGACCTATGACGCGCCGGCACATTCGATGCTCGAATTCGATCCCGAAGCGATCGTGATCAACAGCTTTTCCAAATATTATTCGATGCCCGGCTGGCGGCTCGGCTGGATCGTCGCGCCGGAGGGCAGCACCGAATTGCTGCGCGCCTATATCGGCAGCCTGTTCCTTACCCCGCCGACGCTGTCGCAGCACGCCGCGCTCGCTGCGATGGACGAAACGCAGGTGCTCGAAGGCTATAAGGAAACCTATCGCCGCAACCGCGCCCATCTCATCGGTGCGCTGCCGGGGCTGGGGCTGGGGCGCATTGCCCCGCCCGATGGCGCCTTTTACGCTTGGGTCGATATCGGTGATTTCAGCAATGACAGTATGGAATTTTGCCAGCAACTGCTTACCGACACCGGCATCGCCGTCGCCCCGGGTATCGATTTCGATCCCGTCGACGGCCATCGCTTCATGCGCTTTTCCTTCGCCGTCAGCGAGGATCGCACCCGCATGGCGGTCGATCGCTTTGCCGCCTGGCTGAAACAACGCTGATCGCGTCTTGGCGGGCAGCGCGATAACGCATAGGGTGAAAATGTCGGGCAAGATCGCGGCAAATGCCACGAAATCGCCCTGAGATTTTACGCAAAGGCCCGGCGATGTTCGATCCGCTGACAACCAAGCTTTACGTCCAGGACGTCACGCTGCGCGATGGCATGCACGCCATCCGCCACATGTACGGCCTCGATCATGTCCGCGCCATCGCCGCCGCGCTCGATGCCGCCGGGGTTGATGCCATCGAAGTCGCGCATGGCGATGGCCTGTCGGGCACCAGCTTCAACTATGGCTTTGGCGCCCATACCGACTGGGAATGGCTCGAAGCCGTCGCCGAGGTGCTGACCCGCTCGGTACTCACCACCCTCATCCTGCCCGGGCTCGGCACCGTCGATGAACTGCGCCGCGCCCATGGCCTCGGCGTCCGCTCGGTCCGCGTCGCCACCCATTGCACCGAAGCCGATGTCGCCAAACAGCATATCGGCTTCG
>JBMOFG010000257.1:0-3835 GCA_049314415.1 Polymorphobacter sp. | reverse complement strand
TGCCGAGGCCGTGGCCACGCCGACCCGGTCATGGCCGACGGCGCTCTGGATGGCGAGCGTGTACATGCCCTGCGCCGGCCCCAGCCCCAGCCCGAAAATGAACAGGTTCACCGACAACAGCCAATGCGGTGACATTGCCGTCATCAGCATCATCCCCGCTGCCGCGAGCACCGCGATCACGCCGCCGGCGACCAGCACCGGCTTGTACGACAGCGACCGCCGCGCCACCCGCCCCGCCACCATCGAGCCAAGCAGGATGCCGAACAATTGCGGCAGCAATGCCACGCCGCTTTCACTGGCGGTATAGCCGCGCACCAGTTGCAGATAGAGCGGCAGGAACATCGGCACGCCGATATAGCCAAGGTTGACCAGAAACAGCGCAATATTGGCGCGCGCCACCACCGGAACCGCGAACAGGTCGAGCGGCACCACCGCCCAGCTTTTGCCGCGCGACACCCACAAAAAGCCGACCAGTGCCACCGCTGCCAGCGCAAAGCCGGTGAGTACCCCCGGCTGCGCCCAGCCGCCGCCCTGCCCGCCCCAGCTCAGCGCCAGCAGCAGCGGCACCGAGGCGGCGACAATCAGCACGCTGCCCAGCCAATCGATGCGCTGGTCGGCGCCGCGCTGGCCGTGCAGCAGCCTGGTCAGCAGCACGTACAGCGCCACCAGCCCGAGCGGCAGGTTGACGTAAAAGATGAAGCGCCAGCCCGACACGGCATGGCCAAGCACCACCGTCGTCGCATTGTCAGTAAGAAAACCGCCGAGCACCGGTCCAGCCAACCCGGCCAGCCCGAACATCGCACCGAACAGCCCCGTATATTTGCCGCGTTCGGCCGGCGGCGCGATATCGGCGACGGTGGCAAAGGCCCCCGTTGTCAGCGCGCCCGCCCCCAGCCCTTGCAGGGCGCGGCACAGGATCAACTGGTTCATGCCGTCACCGACCAGCGGCAACGCCCCGAATTCGCCTGCCAGCCCGCACAGCATCGACCCCGACAGAAATACCAGCACGCCGAATATCAGCACCGGTCGCCGCCCGTAGATATCGCCGAGCTTGCCATAGATCGGCACGACGACGGTCGAGGACAGCAGATAGGCCGTGCTCACCCAGGCGATGCGGTCGAGCCCGCGCAGTTCCGCGATGATCCGCGGCATGGCGGTGGCAACGATGGTCTGGTCGAGCGCCGACAGGAATAGCACGATCAGCACCGCCCCTAACGCAATGCGGCGTTCGGCGGTCGAATAATGATGGGTAATGGCGGTGTTGGTCATGGCTGGCCGCCGCATAGCGCGCCCGGGCGCAAGGGTCACGCACAGAAAATCGCCCGGATCCCGATCGCTTGCAAAACGCCGGCAAAGCGCGGCAAGACGGCAAGTGGACAGGGGCAGGAGGCCGCCATGGAAAATTCGATCGATCCGCAACTCATCACCATCGCCGTGGCGGCGCTGCTGCTTGGCATCCTGATCGGCGTAGCAATCCGCGCGCCGCTCAAAAGCCGTATCGCCATGCTTGGCGAACGTAATGACGGCCTGACCGGCGAACGCGACGCCGCCCGGGCCGAACGCGACCGGATGATCACCGAACTGAAGGCGCGCGACGCCCAGATTCGACCGCTGTCGGACGAAGTCGACAAATTGCGGCGCGACGTTGCCCGCGCGCAGCGCGGCGATGCGGTGCCGGCCGCGCCGACGGTCGATATGGGCAATCTTGCGCATCTAAAGGGTGTCGGCGCGAGGTTCGGCGAAAAACTCGCTGCCGCCGGCATCACCCGGATCGACCAGATCGCCGGCTGGAGCGGCGCCGACAGCAGCGTTATCGATGCGCAGATGGGCGAATTCGAGGGCCGTATCGAAGGCGACCGGCTTGTCGAACAGGCCAAATTGCTCAGCGAAGGCCGGGTGACCGAGTATGAAACGCTATTCGGCAAGCTGCGCTGACGCGTGAGCCCGGCGCTGAAACTGCTCGCCGGCCTTGCCGCCACCGGGCTTGTCGCCAAGGCAGCCTATGTGCGGGAACGCCAGGACCTGCTCGCCAAGCTGGGTGAGCGCACTGCTGTCGTTCTTGCGGCACATGGCGTGCGCGACGGCGCCGCGCGCTGGACCGATGATGCCGGCTGGACATACCGCACCGCCCGGCTGTCAGGTACCGCCGATGCCGCGACCCGCGCAAGCATCAGCGCCGATCTGGCGCGCCAGCCCGGCATTGCGCGCGTGATCTGGGAACCGCAATGATCTGGCTGTTCGGCGAAATCTGGCTCTGGGTGATCGCAGGCTTTGCTGTGGGGCTGGCGACCGGCTGGTGGCTGTGGCGGCGGTAACGGGCGGGACCTCGTGTGACCGCAGTGGATGACACGCCCGGCCTGCGCGGCTACACCCGCTTCATGATCGCCCGCCGCCGTTTCCTGTCGCTTGCTGCCGGCCTTGCCGCGCCAGCACTGGCCCGCGACGTTGATTTGCGCCTGCCGGGCGGGCCGGGTGAGCGGCGGTTGACCGACGCCTTTCCCGGCAAGCGCGGCATGATCCTGCAACGCACCACCCCGCCGCTGCTCGAAACGCCGCTTTCGGCCTTCGATGCCAGCATCTTCACGCCCAATGATCGCTTCTATGTGCGCTGGCACTGGCCGTTCCCGACCGAGATCGACCCACGCGCCTTTCGGTTGACCATCGACGGCCATGTTACGACGCCGCTGGCGCTGTCGCTCGCCGAAATTGCCGCGCTGCCGCGTTTCGAAATCGCCGCGCTCAACCAATGTTCGGGCAATTCGCGCGGGCTGTTCGAGCCGCGTGTCGCCGGTGCGCAATGGGCGCATGGCGCGATGGGCAATGCGCTGTGGTCGGGCGTGAAGCTCAAGGATGTGCTCGCCCGCGCCGGCGTGAAGGACGGCGCCGTTCGCCTACGCTTTTCCGGCCTCGACGAACCGCCACTGCCCGAATCGCCCGATTTCCGCAAATCGCTGGCGCTCGATCATGCGCTCGATGGCGAGGTCATGCTGGCGACCCATATGAATGGCGAACCGCTGCCGCTGCTCAACGGCTTTCCGCTGCGGCTGGTCGTGCCCGGCTGGTTTTCAACCTATTGGGTCAAGATGCTCGACCGGATCGAGGTGCTGAGCGGCGCCGATGACAATTACTGGATGGCCAAGGCCTATCTAGTGCCATCGACCCCGGGTAGCAGCATCGCGCCCGGCACCACCGATTTTGCGCGCCAGCCGATCAGCACGATGGTGCCACGCGCCTTCATCACCAACGTCGCCGACGGCAGCCGCCGCGATTGGCAATCGGCGCTGCCCGTCGGCGGCATTGCCTTTGGCGGCGATGCCGGGGTAGCGCGCGTTGAAGTGTCGGGCGATGGCGGCGCGACCTGGCGCGATACGGTGCTGGGGCCCGATGCCGGGCGCTACAGCTTGCGCCGCTTCGACACGATCATTGCCGCACCGCGCGGGGCTGCAAAGCTCATAGCGCGCTGCACCAGCGCCGCTGGCGTCACCCAGCCGCTCACCGGCATCTGGAACCCGGGCGGTTATCTGCGCGGCCAGGTCGAAACCATCGCTGTGGATTTCATCTGATGCGCTTTATGCTCGCTTTCGCCGCGCTGCTCGCGCTCGGTGCTGCCCCGGCGCCCGCCAACCGCCCGGTCAGTATCGATCTGCCCTTTGATGCGACCCTGTTTCCCGATCTCGGCCGCGGCGCGCCCTCCGCCGATGCGGCCAACAATAATTGCCTTGCCTGCCATTCGGCTGAAATGGTGCTCACCCAGCCGGCACTGACCCGAGCAGAATGGGCCGCCGAAGTCACCAAGAAAGCCCAGCTTGTTGAACAGGCCATCTTTGAGGTCACT
>JBMOFG010000256.1:0-3862 GCA_049314415.1 Polymorphobacter sp. | reverse complement strand
CGCGGTCGGTTGCGAATGCCAGCCCAATTTGCGTTCCGGCGCGCCGAATGACACGCCGGGCATATCCTTTTCGATGACGAGGCAGGAGATGCCCTTGGGGCCATCTTCGCCGGTGCGCACCATGGTGACGTAGATGTCGTTGACACCGCCGCCCGAAATGAATGCCTTGGAACCAGAAACGACATAATGATCGCCATCCCGCACAGCGCGGGTCTTCAGGCTGGCGGCATCGGAACCGGCGCCGGGTTCGGTAAGGCAATAGCTGGCGATCAGGTCCATGCTGACCAGTCCGGGCAGATATTTCTGCTGCACCGGCGTGTCGCCATAAGCATCGACCATCCATGCGGCCATGTTGTGAATGGAGATGAAAGCGCTCGTCGACGGGCAGCCATAGGCCATGGCCTCGATGATCAGCGCCGCCTCCAGCCGGCCAAGGCCGATGCCGCCATTTTCGGGACGCACGTAGATCGCGGCAAAGCCGAGTTCGGCCGCGGCCTTGATGGTTGGCTTGGGATAGATGTGCTTTTCGTCCCATTCTGCCGCGTGCGGCGTGATGCGATCGGCGGTAAAGCGCTGCGCCATGTCCTGGATGGCGCGCTGATCGTCGTTCAGGTCGAATTGCATTGCGGCCGGGCTTTCGTGAATTTCAACGGCCCCATAGCGGCTTTTCGCGCCAGCGCGAAGGCTGGCTTCTGCAACCGGTTTCGGGCATAGACTGGCGATGACCAATCCACCCACAGCCGCCGCGCTGGTTGACCAGCTTGCCGCGATCCATGCCGAAGCGACCGCGGCGTTGCGCGCCGCGCTCAAGGCCTATCTCGACGATGGTACAGCGCCCGATCCGGCGGCGCGGGTGCGCGGTGATTGGGCCTATCCCGAACTGCGGCTGACCTTCGCCGGCAGCGCCGGCACGCGCCGCCCGGTGCGCGCTTTTGCCCGGCTCAACCGCCCTGGCAGCTATGCCACGACCATCACCCGCCCGGAAATGTTCCGCGCCTTTCTCGTCGAACAGCTCGAACTGTTGATGGCCGATTATGACATAAGCCTTGAAGCCGGGCGGTCGCAGATCGAGATTCCCTATCCCTATGTGCTGGATGGCGCCGCCGACCTGAAGCTCGATGCGGCGGCTGCGTCGGAACTGGCGCGCTGGTTTCCGACGACCGAATTGGCGCAGATCGGTGATGAACTCGCCGATGGCCTGTGGGACGAAAGCCTGTCGGATGTCCGCCCGCTGGCGCTATTCGATGGCCCGCGCACCGATTTTTCGCTGGCGCGGCTGAAGCACTACACCGGCACCAGCCCTGAGGATTTTCAGCACTATATCCTGCTCACCAACTATCATCGCTATGTCGATGAATTTGTCCGCTGGGGCTGTGCGCAGCTTGGTCGCAACGGGTATGAACGGTTGGCCTGCCCCGGCGGGCTCGACATTTTTGCCGACGATCCGTCGGTAGAACGCGCCGCTGCCGATGTGGCGTGGCGCAAGCACCAGATGCCGGCCTGGCACCTGACCGCGCCGGGCCGCGCCGGGATAACGCTGGTCAACATCGGCGTCGGCCCGGCCAATGCCAAGACGATCTGCGACCACCTCGCCGTGCTGCGCCCCGAAGCCTGGCTGATGATCGGCCATTGCGGCGGGCTGCGGCCGTCGCAAGCCATTGGCGATTATGTACTGGCCCATGCCTATCTGCGCGACGATCATGTTCTCGACGATGTGCTGCCACCGGAAATTCCCATCCCGGCGCTGTCGGAAGTACAGATCGCGCTGCAAAAGGCTGCCGAATCGGTGACGGGTTCGACCGGCGAGGCGCTGAAACCCCGCCTGCGTACCGGCACGGTGGTAACGACCGATGACCGCAACTGGGAATTGCGCTTTTCGCGCTCGGCGCTGCGCTTCAACCAGTCGCGCGCCGTGGCGGTCGACATGGAATCGGCGACGATCGCGGCACAAGGCTATCGGTTTCGGGTGCCCTATGGGACGCTTCTCTGCGTGTCCGACAAGCCGCTGCACGGTGAGATCAAGCTGCCCGGCCAGGCCAACCGTTTCTACGAAGGCGCTATTTCGGAACATCTTCATATCGGGATCGAAGCCGTGAAGCTGCTGCGCGATGCCGGGCCGGGGCTGCACAGCCGCAAGCTGCGGGCCTTTGATGAACCCCCCTTCAGATAATGACGTGTCAGCGGGCTTGATCCGTGGCCCAGTCTTTGTTGGCTCCCTTACGGAGTTGCGCCCGCACTGGCTGGCATGACAGGAAACAAGCTGGGCCCCGGGTCAAGCCCGGGGTGACACGGCTATTTTGGACAGTTGGCAGACGGCGCTACCACCCGCGGGATCAGGTGAAACCGCGTCTGCCGGCCGTCAATATACTGCACCCTTGTGCCGTCGAAGAACGCATCTTCCTCCAGTCGGAAGCCGACTTCTTGCCCGCCCCATTCGGGCACCTTGTGGCGCGCAGCGAGCTCGATCGACCAGGCGGTGTCGCCATGCATCGGCCATTCACCCTCGGCCCGTGGCCCTTGATTGTCCCACATGCCGATGGGCGTCCCCGCGGCATGGCCATGAAAGCCGATCGGGTGCGAATAGATGACCGGCACCAGTCCTGCGGCAATCGCCTTGCGGCGCGCCGCAGCCAGCACCTGATTGCCGGTCGCGCCAACCTTGAAGGATGATGTCAGCGCATCCTGAACTGCATTGGCCGCCGCCAGCCCGCCCTTCAGCCCCGCTGGCGCATCGCTTTCGCCCGCTTTGAGTATATAGCCCATATGCTGGGTATCGGTGTTGAGCCCGAGATATTTGATGCCGAAATCGACCCACAACAGATCGCCCGGCTGAATGACCGTATCGCCATCGAGCGTCCCCGCGCTTCCGGCGCGGGTGATGTTGACCGACGGCTGGAACCAGGTCGCCAGCTTCAAACCGGCGATGCGTTCGCGATACCACCAGACGACATCGTCGGTCGTTGTCGTGCCGGGGGTGATGACTTTGCCCGAAAAGCCTTCCGCAATGATCGCGTGCGCCGTGCGGACGATATCGGGATAGACCGCCATTTCGGCCGGAATCCGCGTTTCCAGCCAGCCGATGGCGAGCGGTTCGGCCGGCACCACCCGGGCGCGCAGCTCGGGCGACAAAGCGCCGAGCACGCCCTCGCGCTGGCTCGCCGTCAGCCCGTCGGCAAAGGCCGACAGCGCCGAGACATTGAGCGCGATCTTTTTCGGATTGCGCGCCGCTATGATCTCGGCGAGCGCCGTCCATTGATCGGGCTGTGCCTCGGGTTTCCACTTCGGCTCGAACAGCCCGGCAAGGCCATAGCGGCTGACGGTGAAGCGCTCGACCGGCTTGCCCTCGCCCGGATCGAAGAACACCAATATGGTCCGCCGCCGCGCACTGAAGCTTTCAGCATCGAGCATCGTCGCGACGACCGGGTCCTCGAGATATTCGCGCGCCACCAGCACCCACATGTCGATGCCATGCTCGCGCATCAGCTTGGGCACGACGGTATCGAGCCGTTGCTTCAGCCATTTGTCCTGCAACGTCGCCCGGTCCTTCAGCGCCAGGATCGCTGGCACTGCCGGGTCGGGCGCTTCGAGCTGGCAAAGCGGTTGCGCCGTGGCGAGCAGCGCCGCGATGGTCAGAAGCATGTTCGGGTCCCCATGATTGTCGGGTCACCATAGGGGCAAACGCCCGGCATGAAAGGGGCCGGTACCTCAACCGCGGCTGATTTTGACCGGCAGCGCCTTGATGATGTTGAGGAACGGATGCGCCTCGCGCACCACCGGGCCGATCGCGCTGACCCGCATGCCGCGCGCGAGCATTTCCTCGTGATTGCCCTGGATGAACTGGACTTCGCGCCTGGCTCCCCAT
>JBMOFG010000255.1:0-3879 GCA_049314415.1 Polymorphobacter sp. | reverse complement strand
TTTGAAATTGCCGGCAAGCAGACCACCGCTTTCGTTGAGATGCTTGAAAAGCATGATCTGCTGTCCGACGGCGAATTCACCATTCAGCGGGACGGGGAAGGACAGCCTGCCGTCTATCGGGGCTTCAAGATGGTCACCGAGGAAAAACTCCAGGCAGTTTCGCCCGAGGTTTTGGCGGAACTCAATGCAAGCGGGGCGCTGGGATTGATCCACCTGCATCAGGCGTCACTGGGAATTATTACCGAAATTTACGCGCGTCAGACCAAGGCGGCTTGAAGCAGCCCTGATTTTTCGGACCTCACGTGACAAAGGGACTGCTTGTGCGCACGACGTTGAGGAACTTTTCGGTGGCCTTTTCGGGGGGGCTGCTGATGCTTGCAGGAGCATCGGCAGCCGTTGCCCAGACCGAGCCCAATAATGCAGGCGCACAGGTTCTCCGTCAGGTTATGCCGTCGGTTCTTCCGGAGCCGGCGGTAAAACCGCGCAAGGAAATCACCATCGCCGAGCCGCAAGAGGCCTTGGGCGCAAAGGTGTCCGTCCAGAGCTTTGTATTTGAAGGCAATCAACTGCTGAATGCCGATGTGCTGGCTCTTCCCCTGCAGCGTTTCGTGGGCCAGCAACTTGCTCTGGCTGAACTGAATTATGCGGCTGATTTAATCGGAAAATTATATCAGGAGCGCGGATTCTTTGCGCGCGTGGTGGTGCCGTCCCAGGACGTGTTGGATGGGATTGTGCGGATCCAGATTGTAGAAAGTCGGCTTGATAGCGTCGAGATTGATCCTTCGGCTGCCAGCGAACACGACGATCGCACGCGGGCTTACATTAGTGCCGGGTTAAAGCAGGGTGACCCGTTGGACTTGCGCAAGATCGAGCGCGGAACCCTTTTGCTCAACCAGTTTCCCGGCAGCTCGTTTCGCACCCTTCTGCGTGCCGGGTCGTCCGAGGGCTCATCTTCAATTGTGGTAACGTCCGAGCTTGCTGAGGGCCGGAATTTCAGTGCGACGGTCGATAACGCCGGGTCGGTGCGTGCGGGCCGGGAGCGGTTACTTTTGACGGCCAGTTTGCACCCTATTGCGGCTTTCGGTGATGATCTGGCCCTTTTCGCTCTTGCTTCGAAGGGGGTGCAATTTGCGCGTGCCGCATACAGCCTGCCGATCGGTACCGACGGTCTTTCGGCAAATCTTGCCGTGTCGGGGCTGGGCTACGAGCTGCGGGAAACACCGGTCGAGATCAAAGGCAACAGCCAAGCCGCGATAGCGGGTCTTCGCTATCCCTTGGTGCTGCAGTCCGACCGTGCCGTGCAACTGAGCGTTGAAGGCGGTTATCGCCGGTTTTCGGATCGCGTCGCCTCATTGGTCACGAACCGGACGCTGGCCTATGGTTCGGCAGCCCTGGACGTGAGCCAGGCCGATACGTTCCTCGCGGGCGGAAGTTCGGCACTCGGCATCAGCCTTCTCGGTGGTCGCACCAGTCTCGATGGCGGATTTCTTCGGGTTTCAGGCTATGTTCAGCGCCGCCAGCAGCTGACAACGCGCGACGCATTCTCCCTGCGCATCATGGGACAGATAGGCTCGAACAAGCTCGACCCGTCGCAGTTCCTGATGATCAATGGTTCGAGCGCCGTCATGGGCACCAACAATGATGATGATGTTCGGGACGTTCAGGCCTGATCGGCCGCGCGACCCTCGAGCATCGTTTCGCGTCGGTCCTGAGGGTCTCGGCCTTTTACGATATCGGGAAAGTTTATGGTGTCGCGGCGAACCGCCCCAGCCAGTTGCAGGGTGTCGGGCTCGGGGCGGTTGTGCAGGTTGCGCAGGTGCTTTTGATCGATGCGTCAGTCTCGCAGCCGATAAACTCGCCTAACTCTTTCAATGATAAAATCAAGGCGTGGGTCAGCGCCAGGGTGGCATTCTGATGTCCGAGGTAAAGATGCGGCATTTTAATCAAGCGGCAAGTCCGGCACGTTCAAGTGCTTTTGGGCTCAGGCGAGTGTTTCTTGCCAGCAGTGCGCTTTCAATAATTTTTGCTTACCCTGCTGTGGCTGAGAACTTGCCGTCGGGCGGGGTTGTCACGTCCGGAAGCGTGGTTATTTCGCAGACCGGTTCAGCGATGAACATCTTCCAATCGACCAACAAGGCCGTGGTCAATTGGAAATCGTTCGACGTGGCCGCCGGTTCGAGCGTAAACTTCACACTGCCCGATAGTGCATCGATCACGCTGAACCGTGTCGTCGGGGATGACCCGAGCAAGATCTTCGGTTCCTTGACATCGAACGGGCAAATTTTCCTGCTCAACGCGCATGGCGTGTTGTTTGGCGCCACAAGCCGCGTCAATGCGGCAGGAATTGTCGCCAGCACGCTTTCATTGTCAGACGATGATTTCAACGCCGGTCGCTACGTCTTCAAGAACAACGGGTCTGACGCTTCAGTCACAAATGAAGGCGAAATTGTCGTAACCGGCTATGCTGCGTTGTTGGCGCCAACTGTGCGCAACGAGGGTATCATCTCGGCTCGCATGGGCACAGTCGCGCTCGCAGGCGGCAATGTGTTGATGCTCAACCTTGCCGGCAACAGCCTTATGTCGGTGCAGGTTGATCCCGCCGTCGTTGACCAGCTGATCGAAAATCGTGGCATGATCGCAGCGCAGGATGGGCGGGTCATCATGACCGTGTCATCCGAGCGCCGGCTGGTGGACAGCGCCATCGCTTCAAAGCTGCAGCAGGCGCAAGCGATTGTTGATTCCGGTAATGGTCTCACCAACCGGATTGTCGCCGGCGGTCAGATTGAAGCGGGTTCGGTCAAGATTGAAGGCGGTGTTACCGGCCGCGTTGAAGCAAGCGGGTCCGTATCCGCTCAAAATCTGTCTGGCGTCGGCGGACAGATCGACATTACCGGTGGCGATCTGGTTATCGCTGATTCCGCCAAAATTAATGCTTCCGGTAGTGCCGGTGGCGGGGCGATCAACATCGGCGGCGGCTTTCAGGGGGCAGACGTAGGCCTTCTTAATGCACGCACCACGGTGGTAGCGGCAGGTGCTTCAATCTTTGCCGACGCGTTGCAAGCCGGTGACGGCGGCAATGTGGTCGTGTGGTCGGACAAGGCAACGCGGTACGCGGGCAATATTTCCGCGCGTGGTGGCGCGGCCGGCGGAAACGGCGGCTCTGCAGAAGTTTCGGGCAAGCAATGGCTCGATTTCACGGGCTCAGTCGATCTGCGAGCTGCTGCGGGCGAAACGGGCACGCTGCTTCTGGATCCCTATGATCTGACGATCCAGGCGACTGGTACGGACACGGGTGTAACAGGCACGAACGCCTCGGCCACCGGATCAATCCTCACCGTCTCAACAATACGAAGCCTACTTGAAACCAGCAATGTCGTTGTGACCACTGGATCAACCGGCGAAGAGAGCGGCAACATCACGGTCGCCAGCGATATCAGCTGGGTCACCTCTAGCGACCTTACGCTGCGGTCTGCGAACAATATTGTTATAACTGCCAATATTCTAGCCCTATCTGGCGGCCTAACGCTTGAAGCTGGCCGGACGGCAGATGGCTCAAGCGCAACGGCCTCGGGTGCGGTATCGCTCAACGCAGCTAACAACATCCGCCTGCTGTCCAAGGGGCTGACCGTCAGCGCCGTAAGTGGCATTGCGCTCAGCGGCTATGTTGAATCCAAGACGCTTGCGACGCTGACCACATCCGCCAGCGCCAGTAATGTCGCTGCTTCCAATGCGTCCAATATATTCTCTGCAGGGGTTACCGCCACTTCTGGGAGTGCTGGATCGATCAATCTGAAGGGCACTGGCAATACCGAACTCAAAGCGATCACCGCCGGTACGGGTGGCGCGACCATCGAAGTGGCGGGCAGTGTCACCAGCACG
>JBMOFG010000254.1:0-3927 GCA_049314415.1 Polymorphobacter sp. | reverse complement strand
GAACCCCCAATGTCATCGGCATGAGCCAGTTCGCCGATGGCGGCCTGATGGGGTCAAAGCCCTATGCCGCCGGCGGCGCCTATATCAACCGCATGTCGGATTATTGCGGCGGCTGCCGCTACAAGGTGAAGGAACGCACCGGCCCCGATGCCTGCCCGTTCAACAGCCTGTATTGGGATTTCCTCGCCCGCCACCGCGATCTGCTTGGCCGCAATCATCGCTTGTTGCGCATGTACGATGGCTGGGACCGCTTCGCGCCGACTGAACAGGCGGCGATCCGCACACAGGCGGCAGGCTTTCTGGCGCGGCTGCCGGGCAGGGCGACCGGCTACTGAAAGATGGCGGGCATCGGCGCAGATGCGCTACACCGAAGTCAATGCCCGCCATCACCCGCCTTGCGCTGACCGATTTTCGCTCGCACGCCGCCCTTGCCATCGCAGCGGCGCCGGGCGCGGTCGTCATCACCGGTGAAAATGGCGCCGGCAAGACCAACATCCTCGATGCGATCTCGCTGCTCGGCCCCGGGCGCGGCCTGCGCGGTGCGGCGCTGTCCGATGCAGCGCGCAGCAGCGGCCCCGGCGGCTGGAGCGTGGCGGCGACGCTCGATAGCGAAGGCGGCGCAGTGGAGATCGGCACCGGCACCGCGGCCAGCGCGCCCGAACGCCGCATCGTGCGTATCAACGGCGCCGCCAGCACGGCAGCGACGCTGGGCGACTGGCTGGCGCTGGTGTGGCTAACGCCGGCTATGGACCGGCTGTTCGCCGATACGCCGGCGGCGCGGCGGCGCTTTCTCGACCGGCTGGTAATGGCGCTGCACCCCGGTCACGGCCGCGAGACGCTGCGTTATGATACGGCGATGCGGGCGCGCACCCGGCTGCTGACCAGCGCGATCGCCGAAGCGGCACCCGCTGATCCGCAGTGGCTGGCGGCGCTTGAGGCGGCGATGGCCGAACATGGCGATGCGATTACCGCGGCGCGGGCCGAAACCGTGACGGCATTGGCCGAACATTTGGCGGCGACGCCCACTGGCCTGTTCGCGCAGCCGCTGCTGGCGCTGGGGGGCGAGGCGGTGCCTGATCTGGCATTGGCGCTGGCACGCAATCGCCCGGCCGATGCTGCCGCCGGGCGCGCGCTGATCGGGCCACATCGTGCCGATCTGCTTGTCACGCACGCCGCCACGGGGGAGCCAGCCGCGCGCGGCTCGACTGGCGAGCAAAAGGCGCTGCTCATTGCGATCATCCTCGCCCATGCCGATCTGGTTGCTGACCGCACCGGCCGGCCGCCGCTGCTGCTTCTCGATGAAGTCGCGGCGCACCTCGATGCCGATCGCCGCGCCGCATTGTTCGCCCGGCTGGCGGCCAACGGATCGCAGGTATGGATGACCGGCACCGATGCCGCCTTGTTCAGCGCGGTCGGCGATGCGACGCGCATGCATGTCGTCAATGGCGTGGTGCAGGCATGACCGCGGCGCGGCACGTGCTTTTGACCGCCGTCTTTACCGCTCTGACGGTGGTGGTGACTCTGGCGTTGTTGCAGGCGCTGGGTCCCGACTGGACGCGCTTCCTGCCTGCCACCTGCCTTGCCAGCCATTGTTTTTGCGAGTTGCCGCGCACTGGCAACCTGTTGCTGCAACCGGCGAACAGCTGGTCGTCTTTCGGCTTTGTCGGCGTCGGCATCTGGATCATGCTCGGGGCCCGAATCCCCCCGGCCAGCGCGCGTCCCGTCAGTGCCCTGGCCGGTTTTGCTGCCGGCTGGTTCGGCTTTACTGCCATCGTCATCGGCGTCGGCAGCGTTGCGCTTCACGCCAGCCTGACGCTGTGGGGGCAGTTTGCCGATGTGCTTGGCATGTATCTGCTGGGTTCGTTCACCCTGGCTTGGGCGGTGATGCGCTGGCGCGGTCTCTCAACCGCGGCGGCGATTACTCTGTACCTGCTTGTCGCCGGCGGCCTGATCGGCGCCTTGTGGGTGTGGCCCGAAACCCGGCGCTGGCTGTTTGCAGTGCTGCTGGTCACGGCCATCGCGGTGGAATGGTGGCTGGCGCGCCCGCGTCGGCCGGGGGTGCGATCGCAGCTGCTGCTCAGCGGGCTGGCCGCCAATGCGCTGGCCTTTGCCATCTGGGTCGCCGATCAGGCCGGTACGTTGTGTGCGCCAGCCAGCCCGTGGCAGGGTCATGCTTGCTGGCACTTGTTGGGCGCGGTGGCGTTGGCCTGCAGTCATGGTTATTACCGCAGCGAGATTGCACGAAAGCCTCGCGTGCCCGTGCGTGGGGGTCTATAGTCAATTCGTCACATGCCGCTGCGACCCCGCAGCCACAAGGAAGTCCATCTTGTCCGACGAAACCAAACAGGCCGCGGCCGATTATGATGCCGATTCGATCAAGGTCCTGCGCGGGCTCGATGCCGTGCGCAAACGCCCCGGCATGTATATCGGCGATACCGATGACGGGTCGGGCCTGCACCACATGGTCTTTGAAGTCTCCGATAACGCCATCGATGAATCGCTGGCCGGCTATTGCGACCTGATCAACATCGTCCTCAACCCCGATGGCTCGGTCAGCGTCACCGACAATGGTCGCGGCATCCCGACCGGCATTCATACCGAAGAAGGTGTGTCGGCCGCCGAGGTCATCATGACCCAGCTCCATGCCGGGGGTAAGTTCGAGAACAGCGACGCCAATGCCTACAAAGTCTCAGGAGGCCTGCACGGCGTCGGCGTGTCGGTGGTCAACGCCTTGAGCGAATGGCTGGAGCTGACCATCTGGCGCGACGGCCAGGAACATTGGATGCGCTTTCGCCATGGCGATGCCGAAGCGCCGCTGAAGATCACCGGCCCGGCGCCGATGACCGACAAGGGCATCAAGCGTGGCACGATGGTGACTTTCCTGCCCAGCCCCGCCACCTTCAAGATCATCGAATTCGATTTCGCCAAGCTCGAGCATCGCTTCCGTGAACTCGCCTTCCTCAATTCGGGCGTCCGCCTGCACCTGACCGATGCGCGCCATGCCGAACAGCAGACGGTGGAGCTGTATTACGAAGGCGGCATCGCGGCGTTCGTCAAATATCTCGACAAGGCCAAGACTCCGCTGATCGCGGCCCCCGTCGCCATCCATGGTGAAAGCAATGATATCGGTATCGATGTCGCGCTCGAATGGAACGACAGCTATTATGAGCAGGTGTTGTGCTTCACCAACAACATCCCGCAGCGTGACGGCGGCACCCATCTCGCTGCCTTCCGCGCGGCCTTGACCCGCACGCTCAACAATTATGCCGAAAGCTCGGGTGTCCTCAAAAAGGAAAAGGTCACGCTGACCGGCGACGATATGCGCGAAGGGCTGACCGCGATCGTTTCGGTCAAGCTGCCCGACCCGAAATTTTCGTCGCAGACCAAGGATAAGCTGGTTTCGTCCGAAGTGCGGCAGCCGCTCGAAGCACTGATCGCTGATCGCCTCGCCATCTGGCTCGAAGAAAATCCGGCTCATGCCCGCACCATCATGGCCAAGATCATCGATGCCGCCGCGGCGCGCGAAGCCGCCAAAAAGGCGCGTGATCTGACCCGGCGCAAGGGCGCGCTCGACATCGCGTCGCTGCCCGGCAAGCTGGCGGATTGCCAGGAACGCGACCCGGCCAAGTCCGAGCTTTTCCTCGTCGAAGGCGATTCTGCCGGCGGTTCGGCCAAGCAGGGCCGCAACCGGCAGTTTCAGGCAATCCTGCCGCTCAAAGGCAAGATCCTCAACGTCGAGCGGGTGCGCTTCGATCGTATCCTGTCGAGCCGTGAAATCGGCACGATCATTCAGGCGCTGGGCACCGGCATCGGCCGTGACGAGTTCAAGATTGAGAAATTGCGCTACCACAAGATCGTCATCATGACCGATGCCGATGTCGACGGCGCGCATATCCGCACGCTGCTGCTGACATTTTTCTACCGGCA
>JBMOFG010000253.1:0-3930 GCA_049314415.1 Polymorphobacter sp. | reverse complement strand
GTCGCAGGTAGTCCCGATGGAAAAGATCAACCTGCACTTCACCGGCGACTTTCACGCCATCACATCGGCGCACAACCTTCTGGCGGCGCTGATCGACAATGCCCTTCATTATCGCCTCCCGACCGCTACCGGGGCACCGCTCGATGCCCGGCATATCATCTGGCGCCGGGTGCTCGACATGAACGACCGCGCGCTGCGCCAGGTCGCGACCGGCATGGGAGCGGGCAATGCGCCGGCCCGCGAGACGGGGTTCGATATCACCGTTGCGTCGGAAATCATGGCGATCCTGTGCCTTGCCGATGATCTGGCCGATTTGCAGGCCCGGCTCGGGCGGATCCAAATCGGCCGCGATGAGGCCGGAGCCTTCGTAACGGCAGGTGATATCAATGCTGCCGGTGCGATGACCGCATTGCTCGTCGAAGCGATGCAGCCCAATCTGGTGCAGACCATCGCCGGCTCGCCCGCGCTGATCCATGGAGGTCCCTTCGCCAATATTGCCCATGGTTGCAATTCTGTCGTCGCCACCCGCGCTGCGCTGGCACTGGGTGAATTCACGGTAACCGAAGCCGGGTTCGGGGCTGATCTCGGGGCCGAAAAATTCTGCAACATCAAGTGCCGCAGTGCCGGGCTGGCCCCCGATGTGGCGGTTATTGTCGCGACGGTGCGCGCGCTCAAATATCATGGCGGCGCGACGCTTGCCGAACTGGGCGATCAAAACCCCGCGGGTCTGAAAACGGGGCTCGCGAATCTGTCGCGCCATGTCGAGAACATGGCCGGCTTCGGCATTCCCGTCGTCGTCGCGCTCAATGTCTTCACGTCGGACACCGCCGCCGAACACGCCATGGTCATAGATCATTGCCGCGATGTGCTGGGCGTGCCGGCGCATCTCTGTCGCCATTGGGGCGAAGGCGCTGCCGGCGCAGAAGACTTGGCAGTCAGCGTCGCCGCGCTCGCCGATGCCGGCACCGCGACATTCCGGCGGCTTTATGGCGATGACCTGCCACTCGCCGACAAGTTGCGCACCGTCGCGCAGAAAATATATCGCGCCGCCGATATCGTGCTCAGCCCCGCGGCGGCTCGGCAATTGGCGCTGTTCGAGAAACAGGGTTTCGGCGCCCTGCCCGTCTGCATGGCCAAGTCGCCGTACAGCTTCACCGCCGACGAGAATATCCGTGGCGCCACGATCGGCCATCTGCTGCCGATCCGCGAAGTTCGCCTATCCGCCGGTGCCGGCTTCGTCGTGGCGCTGTGCGGCGATATCAACACTATGCCCGGCCTGCCAAAGCAGCCTGCCGCGAACCGGATCGGGGTCGATGCGAACGGGATGATTACCGGGTTGGATTGACGCCGCTCGCAGGCATCACGGACTGATAAATTACAACAACCACTTCACCGGCAAATGCGACAGCACCGCCATTACCGCGCGTTGCAAGAGACTCGTCCCCGGCTCGCAGGTATGGATGACTTCCCCCATCTCGTTCGCCTCCGCCCACACCAGCCGGCGCCCGCGCAGCCGCACTTCATAGGCAACCCCGGCGATATCAGTGTCGAACATTTCCTGCAGCCGCCCGGCGAGCTCCTGGCTGTCGATCATCAGCCCCATTTCGGTATTGAGCCGCACAGACCGCGGATCGAAATTGAACGAGCCAACAAAAATGCGCTGGCGATCTACGGCAAAGGTCTTGGCGTGCAGCGCCGATCCGCTCGACCGGAAGATCGTGCCGGCCCTTTGCTCGCGTCGGCGCCGGCGAAAGCGCAACCGCGCCGGCTTGGCCGGATCGGCGCCCTTCATCTCCCACAGCCGGATCCCGGCACGCAGCAGCGGTTTGCGGCTCGGCGCATAGCCAGCATGGACCATGGCAACATCGTTGGTCTTCAGCACATTGGTCATCACCTGCACTTCGGCGCCGGTTGCCGCGATGGCAGCAAAGGCGGCGATCCCCGCGGCGGTCGGCACGAAATAGGCCGAAACCAGCGACAGTTCGGCGTGCGGCTGCCCCATCGCGGCGACGAGACGCGGGCTAACGAGGCGGTTTTCGGCAACATCGCCCAGCCCCTTGGCGGGATCATCGCTGATCAGCACCGTCGGCGCCCATTCGAGTGCCAGGTCACCCGCCACTAGCCGCCGTGCCACCCCTTCACGCACCGCCTCACCATAGTCGCGGGCCAACGGAGTCAGCTTCAGCGCGGCGACTTCGGCGTCGAAACGCGCCAAGCCGTCGCGATCGGGTGGCAGCAACTGCGTTGCCGGCCAGGCCGATTCCGATTGCCAGTAGCGTTCGAAATCGCTGGTAACATCGGCGACCACGGCACCGGTGGCAAAGACATCGAGATCGGCGAACAGCGCCTGTTCGCTGGCGCCCATATACGCATCGCCGATGTTGCGACCGCCCAGGATGGTGAAGCGGCCATCGGCAGTAAGGCTCTTATTGTGCATGCGCCGGTTGAGCCGACGAAAGTCTACCAGATAGCCAATCGCCTTGGGCCGGCGGATGACGAACGGGTTGAACAGCCGCACCGAGATATGCGGATGCACAGCGAGCGCCGCCAACACCGGATCGAGCCCGGCAATGCCATTGTCATCAAGCAACAGCCGCACCCGCACACCACGATCGGCCGCCCGGCGCAGTTCATTGAGCAGCAATAGTCCCGAGGTATCGCGGTGCCAGATGTAATATTGCACATCGAGGCAAATACGCGCCCGGCGCACCAGCAGCATCCGCGCCGCAAAGGCCTGGCGCGCATCGTCGAGCGGATAGATGCCGGTCATTCCCGGCCGGCGATCCTCCGGCCGCAGCAGCGGCGGCAAAGGCGGCGCATCATCGGCATGCCGGGCCGGTGGCAGCCGATAGCGCCAACACGCCAGCCGGTGCAGCAACACCAACACCGCCAAAACGACCAGTGCCTCCATCACCGCGGCAGTTCCAACCGCGCCCACACCGGCAGATGATCCGACGCGACGCTGGCGAGCGGACTGTGATGCACCCCGGAGCCGGTGACAGCGATGCCACGGCTGACGAAGATGCGGTCGAGCCCTGCCACCGGCATGCGCGCATGGAAGCTCGGCCCGGTCGGCACCGGGGTCAGCACCGCCGAGAAGTCGGCGATCGCTGCTGCGGTCGCGCGCCATTCGTTGAGATCGCCCATCGCCAGCACCGGCGGATCGCCAGGATGCCGGACGAGATGTGCCAGGATTGCCTGAACCTGGTGGCGCCGCCGCAACCCCGACAGATCAAGATGCATGCCGATGACACGGATCGACGCACCCGCGATCAACAGATCGGCGAGCACCGCGCCGCGCGGCTCCAGCGCCGGGATCGGCAACGTGGCGCAATCGCTGATCGTCACGCGCTCGTTGACCAATACGGCATTGCCATGCCAGCCGATTGACCCGGGCAGGGTGAAGAACGGTACCGGCCGCCAGCCGGCTTTGCGGATCTGATCAAGCGGCAGCGCCGACAGCCGCGCCCCAAAACGTCGGTCGGCCTCCTGCAGCACCATGATATCGGCGCCCAATTCGCGTAGCACCGCAAGCGTGCGTTCGGGGCGGCGCCGCAGATCGGTGCCGATGCCTTTTTGGATATTGTACGACACCGCCATGAGCGAAACCGCGCCGTCGCCGGTCGGGCTGGTGTCGGGTGCGTGGTGCAACGCCATATTTCTCCTTGCCCGACTCAGCGCTGCAGCGAACCATTGTTTTGCCGGCAAGGCCAGCAGCGAATGCCCCGGCGGCGGGCCTTGCCTTTACCGATAAAGGTCAGTATTATTGACCTACTTCGCACTTGCAATAAGATTGTCCTGATATGGTCGCCGGTTCGCCTACCGTCACGCTCGAAGACAAATACCGCTTCACCGAAGGCCGGGTTTTCATGTCGGGGGTGCAGGCACTGGTGCGGCTGCCATTGGTGCAACAGGCGCGTGACAAGGCCG
>JBMOFG010000252.1:0-3939 GCA_049314415.1 Polymorphobacter sp. | reverse complement strand
CCAAACGCAAGACCAGCCCTTCCAAGCGCAACATGCGCCGCAGCCACCATGCCCTGACCGCCACGGCGTTCCAGGAATGCCCCAATTGCGGTGAATTGAAGCTGCCACACAATTTGTGCAGCGCCTGCGGTCACTACAACGGTCGCGAAATCGTCGAAATCCAGGCCTGATCCGATTGCGATCAGTCCGGGGCCAGTGGGGGCGCGCACCGACAGCATGACCGTAAAGCCCGTCAACAACCCCCTCATCGCGCTCGACGTGATGGGTGGTGACGCGGGCCTGCCCGATGTCATGGCCGCTGCGGAAGTCGCGTCGGAGCGTTATCCGGCGCTGCGTTTCCGGCTGCACGGCCCCGAGGCGCGGATCCGCGCCGAATTCGCCCGCTGCCCGCGCCTGTCGGCAACCGCGGTTGTCGTCCACACCGATGATGTCGTGCTCGGCACCGACCGACCCAGCCAGGCGCTGCGCCGCTCGCGCACCTCGTCGATGGGCATGGCGATCCAGGCGGTCAAGGATGGCGACGCACATGCTGCCGTATCGGCCGGCAATACCGGCGCGTTGATGGCGATGGCGCTGTTTGCGCTGCGCACCATGCCCGGTATCGACCGTCCGGCACTCGCCGCGCTGCTGCCGACACTCAAGAATGATGTGGCGATGCTCGATCTGGGGGCCAACACCGAATGCGATGCCGAAAATCTCGTGCAGTTCGCGGTCATGGGGGCGGCCTTTGCTCGCACCGTGCTCGGGCTCGAGACCCCGCGCGTCGGCCTTCTCAACATCGGCGAGGAAGAGCTGAAGGGTACCAACGGATTGCGTGATGCCGCCGCTCTGTTGCGCGGCGCCAAACTGCTGATGCATTTCGAAGGCTTTGTTGAAGGGGACAAGATCGGCCAGGGCGATGTCGATGTCATCGTCACCGACGGGTTTTCGGGCAATATCGCGCTCAAGACAGCCGAAGGCACCGCCAAGCTCGTCACCGGCCTATTGCGCCACGCCTTTCGGTCGACCTGGCTGACCCGGATTGGCTATCTGCTGTCGCGCAGTGCCCTGCAGGCGTTGCGGACCCATCTTGATCCCAACGCCCATAACGGCGCCGTTTTCCTCGGGCTCAACGGCCTCGTCGTCAAAAGCCATGGTTCGGCCAATGTGCGCGGCATTGCCAATGCCATCGGCGTTGCACACGACCTGATCATCGGCCGCGTCGGTGACCGGATTGCCGATGATCTCGCCAATTTCCGTGCGCACCGCCCGAACGTGCCGGCGGCAACGGCGAAATGACAGTACTATGATACGCGCCCGGATCATCGGCACTGGCAGCTATCTGCCGGCCCGTGTCCTCGCCAATGCCGATCTTGCTGCCACGATCGACACGAGCGACGAATGGATTGTTGAACGCACCGGCATACGCCAGCGCCATATCGCCGCCGAGGGTGAGTTTACCTCCGATCTCGGGACGGCCGCCGCCCGCCGCGCACTGGACAGTGCCGGGCTGACCCCGGCTGACATCGACCTGATCATCGTGGCCACCGCCACCCCCGACCAGACGTTTCCGGCCTGCGCCACCGTCATCCAGTACAAGCTGGGTATGGTCCATGGTGTCGCCTTCGATATCGCGGCTGTCTGTTCCGGTTTTCTCTATGCCCTGTCGGTTGCCGATGCGCTGCTGACATCGGGTGCGTACCGCACTGCGCTGGTCATCGGCGCCGAAACCTTTTCGCGCCTGCTCGACTGGGACGATCGCACCACCTGCGTGCTGTTCGGCGATGGCGCCGGCGCCGTGGTGCTGCGCGCCGAAACCGGCACTGGCACCGCCGCCGACCATGGCATTCTCGCCCATCGCCTGCACAGCGATGGCCGCTACAATGACCTGCTCTATGTCGATGGCGGCCCGGGATCGACCGGCACCAGCGGCAAGCTGCGCATGAAGGGTCGCGAGGTGTTCCGCCACGCCGTAACCAATCTTGCCAATGTGATGACCGAAACGCTCGCCGCCGCCGGGCTGTCCACCGATGATGTTGCCTGGGTGGTCCCGCACCAGGCAAATCTGCGCATTCTCGAAGGCACGGCACGCAAACTCAACCTGCCGCTCGACCGCGTCGTCGTCACAGTCCAGGCGCACGCCAACACATCGGCGGCATCGGTGCCGTTGGCGCTCGACACTGCGGTGCGTGATGGCCGGATCAAGACTGGCGATCTGTTGTTGCTGGAAGCCATGGGCGGCGGTTTCACCTGGGGTGCGGCCGCGGTACGGTGGTAACTACGGTATTGAGGAAGTGGCTGTTTTTCGTTACTTTCCTAGTTTTTCTTGGGGAGCGCCTTAATAATGGCAAAAACGCCAACTGCACCGTCTTCTGTGGGTAGCTTGACGCGCGCCGAATTGTCTGACGCGGTGAATAGCGAAATCGGCCTGTCACGCGTCGAATCCGCGGCACTGGTGGAAATGGTACTCGACCGGATCAGCGATGCCCTTCTCGCCGGCAACAATGTAAAAATTTCGTCTTTCGGCAGCTTCATGCTGCGCGAAAAGGGCCTGCGTATCGGCCGCAACCCGAAAACCGGCGTTGAGGTCCCGATCCAGCCCCGCACCGTGCTCACCTTCCGGCCCAGCCAGCTGCTGCGCGAAGCAATCAATGAAAAGTCGTGACCGCAACATCATGACCGTGCGGACGTGACTCCGGTCACATGACAAGCGCTGCCGAAAAATCCGTACGTGCCTTTCGCACAATTGGTGAGGCTGCGGACATCATCGGTGTGCCGCAACATGTGCTACGTTTCTGGGAAACCCGCTTTCCTCAGTTGCAACCGCTCAAACGGGCCGGCAACCGGCGTTATTACAACCCCGCTGACATGGCGCTGCTCGAAACCATTCGGTCGTTGCTGCATGACCGGGGTCTGACCATCCGGGGCGCCAAGCTGTTGATGGCTGGCGGCAGCGAAGTCTCGGGCAAAGCGGGCAACGCCGGCCCGGTGGAGACAAATCCTGCCTCCCCGCCGCAAGACATCGACACCGCCCTGTTGATTGGCATGCGCGATCGTCTGCGTCAGGCATTGTCGGCCTGACCGATGCGCAGCATCGCGGTCTTCAGCGTCAAGGGCGGAGTCGGAAAATCCGCGCTGGCGGTGAACCTTGCGCATGCCGCGGCAAGCCTGTCCGCGCGGCGTACCTTGCTCTGGGATCTCGATACGCAAGGGGCCGCCACTTATACGCTGCGCCTTGCGGCTCGGAGCGACGATAGTGCCCGCAAGGCTATTGCCGAAGCTGAGCTGGCACCATTGATCCAGTCATCGGATTTCCCCGCACTGGATGTCCTTGCCGCCGACAAGTCGCTGCGCCATCTCGAAAAACAGCTTGTCGAGGCGGACAAGGCCAAGCAGCTGAAAAAGCTGATCCGCTCACTCGACAAAGATTATGACCGCGTCATCCTCGATTGTCCGCCCGGCCTTACCGAACTTGCCGATCAGATATTTCGCGCTGTCGATCTGCTGGTGGTGCCGATGCTGCCGTCACCATTGTCAGAACGCGCCTATGCGCAGTTGCTCGAGCATCTGGCCCGGCATCACAAGGGTGGCTCCCCTGCCATTCTGCCGGTATTCACCATGGTTGATCGTCGCAAGGCGCTCCACCGCGACACCATCGCCGCACACCCCGAGCGGTTGTGCATCCCCTATGCCGCTGCCATCGAAGCCATGGCGACAACGCGGCAGCCGGTGCTGGCCAAATCGGTAACCGCCCCGGCAGCGCGGGCCCTTGCAGCGCTGTGGACCGAAGTCGAGCGGACGTTGGCGAGATTGGCTTAACGCGGCCCGGCGCCGTTCGGTCAGCGGCAAAGCCTCTATTCCGCCGCGACCCGACCCGGTGTGTCATTTGTCGGCAGTTCGCGCACATCTGCCGCGCCGCGCCGGGCGCGCAGGCGGGCGTTGATGCCTTCGATGCCAAGA
>JBMOFG010000251.1:0-3952 GCA_049314415.1 Polymorphobacter sp. | reverse complement strand
CGCAGATCGACGATGATATCGAAATCGACGTCAAGGAATCCGACCTCAAGATCGATACCTATCGCGCCTCCGGCGCGGGTGGGCAGCACGTCAACACCACTGATTCGGCGGTGCGTATTACCCATATGCCGACCGGAGTCATCGTCGCCTGCCAGAACGAGCGGTCGCAGCACAAAAACCGCGCGACGGCGATGAAGATGCTCAAGGCCCGGCTGTACGAACGCGAACTCGCCATCCGCGAGGCTGCCGCCGCCGATGTCGAGGCAACGAAATCCGATATCGGCTGGGGCCATCAGATTCGATCATACGTCCTCCAACCTTATCAGCTGGTCAAGGACCTGCGCACCGGCATGACCTCGACCGCGCCGGCCGATGTTCTCGATGGCGATCTTGATCCGTTCATGGCGGCAGCCCTCAGCCAGCGGGTGACCGGCGACAAGGTTGACGTCGAGGATGCCGACTGATCGGCGCACCGGCCCAATCCAGGCACGGTCGTCTTGCTGAAAATATTGAGATCGAGTAACAGAATATGCTCTTAAAGCTTTAAATTATATTGGTATATCGGCTCATTCGCTGATTGATCTGCCACGTTGCCGTGCAGGGTCGCTGGCCGATATGCAGGTGCGTGCTCAAACCCGGCAGGTCGCTTCAAAAAAGCGCCTCGTAACGCGCCAGCCCGGCGGCGAGATCGGCGATCAGGTCGCCGGGGTCTTCCAGCCCGATCGACAGGCGGACGATCGGCCCGACGAAGTCGAGCGTGGTGACGCTGCGGCAGCCGTCGATCTTCACCGGCAGCGCCAATGATTCAAAGCCGCCCCAGGAAAAGCCGATGCCGAAATGATCAAGATCGTCGAGCAGCGTGCCGAGTTGCTGGCGGGTGCCGCGTTTGAGCACGAAGCCGAACAGCCCCGATGACCCGGTGAAATCGCGTTGCCACAGCGCATGGCCGGGGTGGGCGGGCAGCGCGGGGTGGAGCACCCGGTCGACCGCGGCATGGCCTTCGAGCCAGCGTGCTATGGCGAGGGCGCTTGCCTCCTGCCGGTCGAGCCGCACCTGAAGCGTGCGCAGGCCGCGCAGCGCCAGCGCGGCATCGTCGGGCGATACGATATGGCCGAGCCGGTAGGTCGCGGCCTTGAGGCGCGGCAACAGCGCCGGCGTCGCGGAGGCGCTGCCCATCATAAGGTCACTATGGCCGCCGATATATTTGGTCAGCGCCTGGATGGAAATATCGCAGCCCAGCGCCAGCGGTTGCAGGCGCAGCGGCGTCGCCCAGGTGTTGTCGATCAGCGTCACCACGCCGTGCGCCCGCGCCACCGCGGTGATCGCCGGGATATCCTGGATTTCAAAGGTCAGTGAGCCGGGTGATTCGAGCAATATGGCACTGGTCTCGGGGCGGATGAGTGCGGCGATATCAGCCCCGAGCTGCGGATCGAAATAGCGGGTGCTGACGCCCATTCGGTGCAATATATCGTTGGCGAACAGCCGCGTCGGTTCATAGGCGCTGTCGGTGATCAGCACCTCGTCACCCGATTTGACCACAGCAAGCAGCGCGGTGGCGATCGCGGCAACGCCGGACGGGAACAGCTTGGTGCCGCCGGCGCCCGGTTCAAGCGCGGTCAGCGCGTCTTCCAATGCCCATTGCGTCGGGCTGCCGCGCCGGCCGTAATACAGACCGCCATCGGGGGCGGCATTACCGGCTTCGAGATCGGCGCAACTGTCGAACAGCATCGTCGAAGCGCGCCAGATCGGCGGGTTGACAATGCCATCGGCAAAGCCGGGGCCGCGTCCGGCATGGACAAGCTGGGTGCCGATAGCCTGGCCCGACAGGTCAGCCGGGTCGGCGCGGCGCAGGCGTTTGGTCATCGCTGCGCTCCGCTTCGCCGGGCGGTCAGATGCCGGTGACCACCGGGTTGGTGGCGCTGGCGCCCCATTCGCTCCAGCTGCCGTCGTAGATCGCCATCTTGGGATGGCCGATCAGCGTGGCGGCAAAGGCCAGCACAGCCGATGTGACGCCCGAGCCGCAGGTGCCGATGACCGGTTTCGCGAAATCGATGCCGCTGGCGTCGAAGGCCGCCTTGATGGCATCGAGGCTCTTATAGGTGCCGTCGTCGTTTACGAACGTGTCAAAGGGCAGGTTCTTCGACCCCGGGATATGGCCGCTGCGCAGGCCGGCACGGGGTTCCGGCTCGGTGCCGGCAAAACGACCCGCAGAACGGGCATCGATGACCTGTTCGGCCTTGGTGCGCAGATTCTCGGTCATCTGCTTGCTGTCCCGCACCAGGCTCTTGTCGGCCCAGACGGTAAAGTGGCGGTGGCGCACGATCGGCTTGCCGCTTTCGGTGGCACGGCCTTCGGCGACCCATTTGGCGAAGCCGCCATCGAGGATCGCAACTTCATGGGCGCCGAACAGGGTCAGCATCCACCAGACGCGAGCGGCGGAACGCAGCGGCGAATTGTCATAGACGATGATGCGGCTGCCATCACCGAGGCCGAGCGCCTGCATGCGGCTGGCGAATTTTTCCGGCGGCGGCAGCATATGCGGCAACGGCGATGTCGTGTCCGATACTTCGTCGATGTCGAAGAACACCGCGCCCGGGATATGAGCCGATTCAAATTCGGCACGGGCGTCACGGCCGTGCGGGGCGAGGAACAGCGTCGCATCGATCACGCGAATGTCGGTCTTGCCCAGCTCGGCGGCGAGCCATTCGGTGGTCACCAGGGGGTTCATTGTTCGCTCCCAAATCTTCGTTGCGCGTGACATAAAGGGCGCAAGTCGGCATGTCATCCTGTGAGTGACGATAAAAGCGACAGAATTTCACATGACTGACACATTGCACCTCGGCCAGACCTCGCAATTGCCGGCTTCACCGGCGACGGCTGTCCTCGATTATCCGGCTAATCCACGGCCGGGGACCGATTATCTCATTCGTTTTGCCGTTCCCGAGTTCACCTCCTTGTGCCCGGTGACCGGCCAGCCCGATTTTGCCCATCTCGTCATCGATTATGTACCGGGCGCGCGGATCGTCGAATCAAAGGCGCTCAAGCTGTTCCTCGGCAGTTTTCGCAACCATGCCGGGTTCCATGAGGATGTGACCGTGGGCATCGGCGTGCGGCTGTTCGACGAGATGACGCCGAAATGGCTGCGTATCGGCGGTTATTGGTATCCGCGTGGCGGCATCCCGATCGATGTTTTCTGGCAATCGGGGCCGCCGCCGGCGGGGCTGTGGCTGCCCGACCAGGGTGTCTCGGGCTATCGCGGCAGAGGGTGACACATGAAATCGAGAATTTTTCTGGTGCTGGCCGGCGGGTTGGCGAGCGCGCTTTGCGGCGCGGTGGCAGGGCCGGCGCTGGCGCAGGACGCGCCGCCGGTTGCGGTTGCGGCCACAGGTGATGCGCGGCTGAAGGCAATCTATGATGCCGAATGGCAATGGCGGCTGCGGGAGTTCGCCCAGATTACTGATGGCCTGCGCAGCAAGGATGATGGCCATTTCGCTCGGGTCACGCCGGCCGATTGGGCGCGGCGCTCGGCCTATTGGCAGGGCGTGCTGGCGGCGATGGCGGCGATTCCCGATGCCGAACTGTCGGGTGAAGGCCGGTTGAACAAGGCGGTACTCAGCGAATCGCTGCGCGCCCAGGTGACGAACATCCGCTGGCGCAGCTATGAGGCGCCGCTCAACAGCGACACCTTCTTTTGGGGCGAGGTGAAGCCTTATTCGGCGCTCGACAATGAAGCCGATTACCGGCGCTATCTCGGCCGGCTCGCCGACGTGCCGCGCTGGTTCGACGAGAATATCGCCAATATGCGAGCCGGGCTGAAGCGCGGCTATACCGTGCCACGCGCCACGCTCAAGGGCCGCGACACGACGATCATACCCTTTACCGCCCGCGGCGTCGCCAACCCGCTCTACGATGCCTTCAAGGCCATGCCCGATTCGATACCGGCCACCGACCA
>JBMOFG010000250.1:0-3954 GCA_049314415.1 Polymorphobacter sp. | reverse complement strand
GGCCCTTTAGGCATCCTGGGGTCAGGATAAAGGTATAAAGTTACTTATTGGGCAGTCGGCGCAGCCGAGGTCAACGCCGCCATGTCGGTACCAAGCACCTTGGCAGCCGCCGAAAATTTCTTGCCGGCCTCGTTGCGGGCACCAGCTTCACAAAGCTTTTCGCCAACGTTGACCAGACCCAGCGCCTTGCGGGCCTTGTCGGCCTCGGCCGTGGCGGCAACGGTGCGGATCTGCCCGGGCGCGGTGGCGCAGACGCCGGCATCGGCATCGGCAGCGATGGCAGGCGTGGCGGCAGCAGCGATGAAAGTGGCGCTGATAGCAAAAGCGATCGGGAACGAGCGGGTACGATTGGTCATGATATAATCCTTTCGACGGCAAAAGCAGGACGGGGGGATGTCCGATTGAGCGTAACTCAGGTCAACTGAGCAACGCTTTAAGTGACGCTCAAAATCGCGTCAAGCGCCAATCTGAGTGTTAATCAAAATATTTATGTTGCAACGCAACAATTGCGGTCTCGCCGAGGTTGACGCTGCCGTCAAGTGATTCTGCTGCACTGCAATATCCGCCAACCAATATTGGCTAGGGACTTCAAACCAGATAGGTTTCCGCATGCCACCAACCCCGACCGGCCAGCAGTGCTGCGGCCTCTGCGCGCGCCGCTACATCCGGGTAGAGCGCGAAACAGGTCGCACCCGAGCCGCTCATCCGCACCAACGTCGCGCCGCCTGCGCCATTCAGCGCCGCCAGGACATCAGCAACCGCCGGTGCAATAACGACGGCGGCGTCCGTCATGTCGTTGCGAAGCCCAGCCAGAGCGGCGCCGGGCTGAATCCCGCCGCGGTCAATCCGGTCCCATCCGGCAAACACCGGCCCAGTCGGCACCGCTGCGCGCGGGTTTACGAGCAGCACGGGCGTCCCGGACAAATCCACCGGCCAAGCGGTCAATACTTCGCCGCGCCCACTGCCGAAACAAGTTCGCGAAGCAATGCAGGCGGGCACATCGGAACCGAGCGGATCGGCAAGCGCCACCAGCCGTTCCGCCGGCCAATCGAGCCCCCAGAACCGATTGAGCAGCCGCAAGGCCGCTGCGGCATCGGCCGAGCCGCCGCCAAGCCCCGCCGCAACAGGAACATTCTTTTGGAGCGTGAGTGCGGCCGCAGGGGTAATATCGGCGGCCGTAGCCATTGCCCGCGCAGCCCTCAATACAAGATTGTCCGCCCCCTGCCCCGCCGGCCCGGCAAACGGACCGATGACATTGAGGCACAATGCATCAGCCGGCACGACTGACAACTCGTCACCAAAGCGCGTAAAGGCGAACACGGTTTCAAGGTCGTGATAGCCATCGTCACGGCGTTGTCGCAGGTGCAGAGCCAGGTTCAACTTGGCAGGGGCGAGTTCGGTGAGGCGCATGGCAGACGTCTTGCCCGTCACTGCCTCGCCGAGCAAGGTTCAGCTACGAGCGAAAACCCATTCAGCCTTTGACTGCCATTGCCAACGCTGCTTCGAACCCGACATCAAGCTTGCTGAGGATGGCCTTGCGTTGCGCCGGCGTCGGATCGAGGTCAAGCGCAGCACGCCAGCGGAAGCGCGCATCGATGCGGCGGCCGACCTGCCAATAGGCATCGCCTAGATGTTCGGTCACCGTCGGATCGGTTGTTTCTATGATCGCAGCCTGTTCAAGCACCGTAACGGCTTCGGCAAAGCGACCCTGACGAAAATAACTCCAGCCCAAGGAATCGATGATCCCGCCATCGCCGGGCCGCAATTTGGCAGCGCGTTCAATCAGCTGAGTCGCCTCGCCAAGGTTGCTGCCGCGATCAAGCATCGAATAGCCGAGATAATTGAGTACAGCCGGCTCATCGGGGGATCGATAAAGCGCTTCGCGCAGGTCGACCTCGGCTGCCGGCCAATTGCCGTTCCGTTCGTGCATGCTGCCGCGCAGGAAGAACAGGCTCCAGTGCGCGGCTCCCGGCCCTGCCAGCGCAATAGCCTGATCATAGGCAGCGATCGCGTCGGAGAAACGCTCACCGCGGCGATGCCAATCGCCCAGGCGTATCCAGTCTTCAGCGGTGGTGGCAGGCGCCGATGCAGCAGCCTTTAAAAGCGCGCCGGCATCATGGGCGCGACCCATGTCTTCCAGGACCTCGGCACGGCGCGTCGCAGCAGCGCCAGCCAGCGCATCGCCGGGTAACACCTCATCATAGGCGAGCAGCGCTGTTGTATTGCGGCCACTTCGCGCCAGCACATCGCCGCAAATCAACCAGCTTGCCGACATATCGTACGCGAGAAATGTGCCAATGCGGGCAAACAGCAGCGCCAGCGGAACCGGCTTGTCTCGCGACAGGTCCGTGGCCAGGCGCGCCGCCATCCAGCCGATACCACGACGCGGATCGGGCGCGAGCGCGCCGATCCGCTTGCCGGTTGAAAGCCGCGTGCGGGCTATGGCGAACACGGGGTCATCACCCGCCAGCAGCCTCATCGCGCCATCACCCGCTTCGGCGCGCGCGTCGGCCTCGCCCAAGCGCAGCAAATTGACACTACCCCCTATGCCACGAAGCTCGGCATAGGCGGCTGCCGCTTCCTGGGATCTCCCGGCGGCTGCCAGCATATGAGCGCGCTGTTCGGCCATATAGGAACGGGCGAACCCATTGAACCCGCCGGGATCGAGCCGGGCCAGCGCGGCACCAGTCTTGCCACGGGCATACAGTACCCAAGCTTCAACGATAGGACTGACGACCACCGCATAGCCGGCATTGGCGATACCGGCACGCAACGTATCAACAACCGGCCAATCCTTTTTCTGCACGGCCTCGGTCAAGCGAATGAGCGTAAGATCGGTATCCTCCCGACCAGAGGCAGCCAGTTGCCGAGCGGTGGCGAAGGCGAGCCTGGCATCCCCGGCCGCGACTGCGATTTCGAAGGTACGACGAGTAAGTTCGGACTGCTGCGAATCCAGCGCGCGCGCCGCATTAAAGTACAGCGACGCACGATCGAGCGCGTCATCGGATTGCGCATAACGACCAAGAACATAGCTTTGGAGCGCCGAAGCCGGCGGGACCAAGGCGGGTCGGGCTGTGGCAACAGAAGCCGTGGCAGCCAGCAAAAGGAAAAGCGAGCGATGCATGCCAGCAGAGTGGCTTGGTTCGACGGCGAAGTCGAGGGGGGTCGATTGCCGTTGACTCGCCTACAAAACCCGCGTGGGCGCACGGCACCGAAGCAAGACGTCAAGTCAGCTGGTCGACTGGCACCCGGTACGGACGCGCCGCGCCGCGCCAGGCCTCACATGTTCGGGTAATTCGGCCCGCCGCCGCCTTCGGGTACCACCCAGGTGATATTCTGCGACGGATCCTTGATGTCGCAAGTCTTACAGTGAACGCAGTTTTGGGCGTTGATCTGGAAGCGCGGCTCGCCGATGTCCTGCCCAACGATTTCATAGACCCCAGCCGGGCAATAACGCTGCGCCGGTTCGTCCCAGACCGGCAGATTGACCTCGACCGGGATGGTCGGATCCTTCAGCGTCAGGTGAATCGGCTGGTCTTCTTCATGGTTGGTGTTCGACAGGAAAACGCTGGTCAGCTTGTCGAAGCTGAAGACACCGTCGGGCTTGGGATAAGCGATCGGTTTCGCATCGGCCGCCTTTTTCAGCGACTTGTAATCAGGATGGTTCTTCATGGTGAAGGGCAGTTCATAGCCCAGATATTCCATCCACATCGAGACGCCGGCGAGACCGGTCCCGACCAGATTGCCAAATTTTTCTACCAGCGGCAGCGTGTTGCGCACCATCTTGAGTTCAGAATAAACCCAACTCGCCTTGTACGCATCGCCATAGGCAAAAAGTTCATCGCTGCTCCGCTGGCTGGCAATAGCTTCGACCGCTGCATCGGCGGCCATCATGCCGGTTTTCATCGCAGTGTGGCTGCCTTTGATCCGCGGCACGTTCAGAAAGCCGGCGCT
>JBMOFG010000249.1:0-3954 GCA_049314415.1 Polymorphobacter sp. | reverse complement strand
GCCTGCGGCACCGGCAATTTCCTCTATGTGTCGATGGAATTGCTGCTGCGGCTGGAAGGCGAAGTGCTGACCCTGCTCGCCGATCTTGGCGCGCCGGCGCTGCCGGGCATCGAACCCCGCCAGTTTCTCGGGCTTGAACTCAACCCACGCGCCGCTGTCATCGCCGAACTGGTGCTGTGGATCGGCTGGCTGCGCTGGCGCATCGCCAATGATCCGACGGCGGTGCCCGAACCGGTGCTGCAACGTACCGATGCGATCAATTTCGGCCGCCACGGCGGCTATGATGCCGTGCTGGCGCGAACGGACACGGGCGAGGTCGATTACGACAACCCGCGCCAGGCGTTGTGGCCGGAGGCGGATTTCATCGTCGGGAATCCGCCGTTTATCGGCGGCAAGGATTTGCGCGAAAAACTTGGCGGCGATTATGCCGAGGCGTTGTGGAAGGCCAACCCCGATGTGCCGCCATCGGCGGATTTCGTCATGCAATGGTGGAACGGCGCGGCATGGCGGCTGACGCGACCGGGCGCGCGCTTGCAGCGCTTCGGCTTCGTCACCACTAATTCGATCACCCAGACCTTCAGCCGCAGGGTCATCGAGGCGCGCCTGAGCCCCCCTCTCCCGCTTGCGGGAGAGGGGAGAGACGGCGCAGCCGGCCCGGGTGAGGGTGTTGCCGCGCCACGAAACCCGGATACACCCTCACCCGCCGCGCTGGCGCGCGTGTCGCCTCTCCCGCAAGCGGGAGAGGGGGGCTTGTCGCTGGTCATGGCCATCCCCGACCACCCCTGGACCAAGGCGACGCGCGACAGCGCAGCAGTGCGGATTGCAATGACGGTTGCCGAAGCCGGCATCGGCGACGGGCGCTTGATTGAAGTTGTCAGGGAAGCCGGACTGGACAGCGACGCGCCGGAAATCGTGACAACCGCAGCGACAGGACGGATCAATGCCGACTTGACGCTGGGTGCTGATGTGACGTCCGCTCGGCCATTGCTCGCAAACGCCGAATTGGCTTCACCGGGCGTGAAATTACACGGCGCGGGGTTCATCGTTTCACCCGCAGATGCCGTGGTACTGGGGCTTGGGACACGTCCCGGCCTCGAAAACCATATCCGACCATATCGAAACGGACGTGACCTAATGGGAAACGGTCGGGGAGTGATGGTGATTGATCTTGACGGCTTATCGGAGAAAGAAGTTCGGGTCCGCTACCCGGAAGTATACCAGCATGTACTGATGACCGTAAGGCCTGAGCGAGAAACCAATCGGGAAGATTATCGCCGTATAAATTGGTGGTTATTTGGGCGACGTAACACGTTGATGAGAGGTTTTACTTCGGGACTTTCTCGATACATCGTAACTGTCGAAACGGCAAAGCATCGGGTGTTTCAGTTTCTGGATGCAAGCATTTTGCCAGACAACAAACTTATTGTGATAGGATCTGAAGATGCTTTTGACATCGGAGTCTTGTCATCTCGCATTCATTATCAGTGGTGGCTTGCGAACGCCGGAATGATGGGCGTTTATGATCAGCCCGCCGTTTACGTGAAAACGCTCTGCTTCGACCCCTTCCCCTTCCCCGACCCGACGCTGGCGCAACGCGCCATAATCGCTGAACTCGGCGAGGAAATCGACGCCACCCGCAAGACCGTGCAGGCTGAATATCCCGACATCACACTGACCGGCCTCTACAATCTGGTTGAAAAGCTGCGCGCCGGCGCAGCGTTGCTGGCGGCGGAGGCGGACACGGCGCGCCGCGCTCGGGCGGCGATCATCCTGGAGCTGCACCGCCGGCTCGATGCCGCCGTTGCTGCTGCCTATGGCTGGCCTGCCGACCTGGCCCCGGCGGAGATCGTCGCGCGGCTGGTCGCGCTCAATGCGGAGCGCGCCGCCGAAGAAGCGGCGGGCAAGATCCGCTGGCTGCGCCCCGACTATCAAGCGCGCGCCTGACAATGGGGTCCGGGCCTCAGGCCCGGCCGCCGGAGGCTCTGTTTCTTTTCCTGTCCTACACGAACCAAATAGGCTAAGGGGCGAGTGAGATTTGCTCTTTGACATTGTGGGGGAACGGGATGACGCGGCCAGGGGCGCTGTGTGTCCAATAATGCGGAGTGACACTCCGCATAAAATTCGAAAACAGCGTTCGGCGTGTCTTTCGTGACTTTCTTAATTTTCGTTAAGCGCGCCGGGCCGCCGGCAAAGGCCATTTGCCGCAGATATTGGCCTTTTGCTGCGGCAGCCGCTAAACGCCGCTGGCCATGACCAAGCCGATCACTCTTGCCCCAATAACCTTAGCTCTTCCCAAGGGCCGTATCCTCAAGGAAGCGCTGCCGCTGCTGGCGCGGCTCGGCATCGTGCCCGAGCCGGATTTTTCGGACGACAATTCGCGCAAGCTGATGTTCGAAACCTCGCGAGCTGATGTGCGGATCATCCGGGTGCGGTCGTTCGATGCCGCGACCTTTGTGGCTTTTGGCGCGGCGGAAATCGGCATTGCCGGCAATGATGTGTTGATGGAGTTCGGCTTTACCGAATTATATGCGCCGGTTGATCTTGGCATCGGCCATTGCCGCCTGTCGGTGGCGCAGCCGGCGGCGCTCAGCGAGGATGCCCGCACGCTCAGCCATGTCCGGGTTGCCACCAAATATCCCGGCATCACCCGGCGGCATTTTGCGGCGCGCGGCATTCAGGCCGAAATCATCAAGCTCAATGGTGCGATGGAGCTGGCGCCGTTGTGCGGCTTGGCGAGCCGGATTGTCGATCTGGTCTCGACCGGCAAGACGCTCGCCGAAAACGGGCTGGTCGAGACCGAGGTCATCGCCCAGGTGAGCAGCCGGTTGATCGTCAACCGCGCCGCTTTCAAGACGCATCCCGCCGTGGTGCCGATTGTCGATGCCATCAGGGCGCTTGTGGAGACACCTGGTAATGCCGCAGCGGCTTGACGCCCGCGACCCGGGCTTTGCCACCGCCTTTGCCGCGCTGGTTGCCGACCGGCGCGAGAGCGATGCCGGTGTCAGCGCCGATGTGGCGGCGATCATCGCCGATGTGAGGGCGCGCGGCGATGCGGCGGTGGCGGAACTGACCGCGAAGTTCGACCGGGTCGATCTCGCGGCGCAGGGCTGGCGGATCCCGGCGCGCGAACTCGATGCGGCACTCGAAGGGCTGGAACCCGGGTTGCGTGCCGCGCTCGACATGGCGGCGGGCCGCATCCGCGCCTTTCACGAGCGCCAGAAGCCGATGGGCAATGATGCGACCGATGCGCAAGGGGTGCGCACCGGGGTGCGCTGGACCGCGGTGGAGGCCGCCGGGCTCTATGTGCCGGGGGGCCGCGCCGCTTACCCGTCATCGGTGCTGATGAACGCCATTCCGGCGGTCGTCGCCGGGGTTGAGCGGCTGGTGATGGTGACCCCGACGCCCGTGGGCGCAAGAAACTTGGGGGGCGCGGTCAACCCGCTGGTGCTGGCGGCGGCGCGGCTGGCCGGGGTGACCGAAGTGCTGCGCATCGGCGGCGCACAGGCGGTGGCGGCACTGGCCTTTGGCACCGAAAATGTGCCGAAGGTCGATGTCATCACCGGCCCGGGCAACGCCTGGGTGGCGGAGGCCAAGCGCCAGCTTTATGGGATTGTCGGCATCGACATGATCGCCGGGCCGTCCGAAGTCGTCATCGTGTCGGACGGCAAGTCGAACCCCGACTGGATCGCCGCCGATCTGTTGGCGCAGGCCGAACATGACCCGGTGGCGCAGTCGATTCTGATTACCTGCTGTGCCGCCGAAGCCGATGCGGTGGCGGCAGCGGTCGAACGCCAACTGGCAACGCTGGCGACAGCGGCGGTGGCGCGGCAAAGCTGGGATGCGTTCGGGGCGATCATCCTGGTGCCGGATGTGGACGCCGCGCTGCCGCTGCTCGACGCCCTCGCCGCCGAACATGCCGAGCTGATGGTCGACGATCCGGAGGCGCTGTTCGCC
>JBMOFG010000248.1:0-3976 GCA_049314415.1 Polymorphobacter sp. | reverse complement strand
ATGTGTTGCGCCCCCTGTGCTGGGCCGGGCTGCTCCATGAGCACCGGACCGGCAAGAGGTATGAACTGCGCGAAGTCTACACCAAGACCCCATTGTGGGCTGCGGCCCTCGATCTGGAAACGGACAGGCATCTAACGGAGCCAACCCGGCATTGATGTCGCGGGCATGCTCGGGCCGAAATTTGGCCTGTTACGTAACCAAACCGCCGGTTCTCAAACCGACCGCCTGCCGAGATCGTGTGAAAAAGGTATAGGCCTCTGGATCACAAAGAACTCATAAAATCAGCCGCTTATGGAGACTATACCTTTTCGAGCGAGGTTTAGGTGAAAAGAGACAAATGCCGGTCAGAGACTGATTTGGGGGTTTCTGGCAGTCTCTGAGGTTTACCTGCCACCAGCAAAACGGCCCGGAAGCTGGGGATTTTTGCCCATCAAAGGGCCATCTCATTGTTTCGCAATAAGATGTTGGCGGAAAGGGTGGGATTCGAACCCACGGTGAAGTTGCCCCCACGACGGTTTTCAAGACCGTTGCCTTAAACCACTCGGCCACCTTTCCGTGTACGTCTAATGCCGGGCGGGCGGCGCGGCTGCAAGGGGTGATACAGCCCGGTGCGCAATTCGCGGCTTGGCCCCTGGTTGGATATTGTGTCATCAGGGCTGGGATGATGCGAACTCGGCTTTTGCCGCTTCTTTTGCTGCTCGCTGCCTGCGCTACGCCGGCACAAAAGCCGGTGGTCGTGCCGTCGGCACCGTCGCCACCAGTCTTTGTGCCGATACCGTCTCTTATCGCTCCAGAGCCGCTTCCGCAAAATGCAGCCTTTACCGCATGGCTTGGAGAATATCGCCGTCGTGCACTGGCGCGGGGGAGCGCACCGACGGCGGTCGAAGCGTTGCTGGCTGGTATCGAGTTGCAACCCCGGGTTCTGGCGCTTGACAGGCGCCAGCCGGGTGACAGCGGCAGCGCGACGGCGCGTTTCGATGCCTATCTCGCTCGCCAGGTCGACGTTGGGCGGATCAGCCTTGGGGTAGCCGCGGCAAATCGAGTTTCGGATACGCTCGCGGCCGTCCACGCGCGCACCGGTGTGCCTGGCGAGATGTTGCTAGCGATCTGGGGGGTGGAGACTGGCTATGGCAAGGTAACCGGTAAGTTCGACGTGCCAAGCGCGCTGGCGACACTGGCTTGGGATGGGCGTCGCGCAGCGATGTTCACCGCTGAGTTAGACGCGGCGCTGAGCATAATCGAAAAAGATCTGGCGCCGAGGTCAATGTTGCGTGGGAGCTGGGCCGGAGCCATGGGCCAGCCCCAATTTTTACCCTCATCGTTTCTAGCATATGCCGTTGACGGCGATGGTGATGGCCGCGTCGATATATGGCAGAACGAAACCGATGCCCTGATGTCGATCGGCAATTATTTCAAGCAGAAGGGATGGCAAGCCGGCCTGTCCTGGGGGTTGCCGGTCACCGTGCCGGACGGCTTTGACCGTGCCGCGATCCGCACTACTGAAAGGCCAAAAACCTGTGTCCGGCCGCTGGAAAAACACAGTCGATGGCTGACCGTAGCGGAGTGGAAGGCCCGTGGCTTGACCGGAAACGCGCCATTTCCCGCCGATGATGTGCCGGCGGCGCTGATCGAACCTGATGGTGACGGGCAGGGCGCCTATCTCGTCACCCGCAATTATCGGGTCATCATGGATTACAATTGTTCCAATTTTTATGCGCTGTCAGTAGCGCTTCTCGGCGATGCGATCAGCACCCGGCCCCGCTGAAACGACGCTGGCGCTGGCTTTGCTGCTGGCCGCTTGCGCCGGACGCGCCGTGCCACCGCCGGCTATCCCCGCGCCAAAAGCCGGCGCCGTCACAACGCGCACTTTGCCGATGGTCAAGATCGGCAAGCCTTATCAGGTTTATGGCGTCACTTATTATCCGGCTGACGACAGAAATTACGATCAGCGGGGTATCGCCAGCTGGTATGGTCCAGGGTTCCATGCACTCGATACTGCCAATGGCGAGCGCTATGATCAGAATGATTTGACGGCCGCTCACAAGACCTTGCCGATGCCGAGTTGGGTTGAAGTCGAAAACCTTGATAATGGTCGCAAGCTGACGGTGCGAATTAACGATCGCGGACCTTTTGTCGCCGGCAGGATAATCGATTTGTCGCGCAAATCGGCACAGCTGCTGGGGGTCGATCGCGCCGGGACAGCCCGTGTGCGGGTCCGGCGGGTATACCCTGCAGGGCGGCCATCAGCGTCAGCGATTGTCGCTGTCGGTGGTCCAGCATTGCCACATGCGACAACTCCGGCGGATATTGTGCCGCCAATTGTGCGCAGTGTCGCGATTGCAGGGGCGATGCCCATAGCTGCAATAGCGCCTGCCGGAGTGGGGTTTTTCGTACAGGTTGCGGCATTGTCCGACCCGGGTCGTGTCGCGTGGTTGACCGGTTATTTGTCGGCCTTTGGCAGTGTTGTAACTGAAAAATCGCCCGCCGGGCTGATTCGTTTGCGGCTTGGCCCTTACCTGAATGCAGCGGCGGGCAACGCTGCGCTGGCGCAGTTGCAAGCAGCGGGCTACACAGACGCTAAATTGGTTTCCACCGCGCCCTGATCATCAATTCCTTATCGAAAGTGTTGCCGACGATGCGTTCTTTCTTGTTCGTTGCCCTGCTCGCTACCGCCACGCCGCTTCTGGCGCAGATGCCGAGCTATAATACTCCGGCCACCTATGCCTTCATGAAAGACCTTTCGAGCGGCGCGGTGCTGTATTCCAAGGATGCCGATACCCGCATGCCGCCGGCTTCGATGGGCAAAATGATGTCAGTCTATGTGGCATTTCAAATGATAAAGCGCGGCGAGGCGCAGCTTGATCAGAAGGTCATGGTGCGTCCCGAAACCTGGACGAAATGGCATTCGCAGGGGTCGACGATGTTTCTGTCGGTCAACGAACAGGTAAGCGTGGAAAATCTGTTGCACGGCATCGTTACACTGTCGGGCAATGATGCCTGTGTCGTGCTCGCCGAGGGACTGGGCGGTACGGAGCAGAATTACGTCGCGCTGATGAACCGCGCTGCGCAGAAGCTCGGGCTCAAAAATTCGCATTTTGCCAACACCAATGGCTGGCCGGACCTCAATGAATATGTGACAGCGCGCGATCTTGCCACCATCGCCGAAGCGACGATCCGTGATTTCCCGGACCTCTACAAGCGCTTCTACGCCAATGAGAAATTTACATGGGGCAAGACGCTGGGTAAGGGTGAGGATATCACGCAGCCCAACCGCAACCCGCTGCTCGGCAGGATTGCTGGCGCCGATGGCTTGAAGACCGGGCATACCGAAGAGGCCGGTTATGGCTTCACCGGTTCAGCGGCTCAGGATGGCCGTCGTATCGTCATGGTCGTTGCCGGCCTGTCGTCATTCAACGAGCGGATCGCCGCGTCGGTGGATTTCATGAACTGGGGTTTTAACGCCTGGCAGGCCATCCCGTTGATGAAGGCGGGTAAGGTGGCCGGGCTGGCAAAAGTGGCAGCCGGTGCCGAGCCGACCGTCGCGATGGTAGCGCCGCGCGATCTCTACGCGACCGTTCCGCGCGGTCTGGGCAGCGAACGAAAATCTCGGGTGGTTGCCGTCAACGGTCTCAAGGCGCCGATCAGGAAGGGCCAAAAAGTCGGAGAATTGATTGTCTCGGTAAAGGGTCTGCCTGACAGCCGTCTGACTCTGGTCGCCGCTGCTGCTGTCGAGGAAGCCGGGCCGGTGTTGGCCGCGTGGCACTGGCTGAAGTCTCTGTTCGGTTTCTAGGCGCATGGCGGGCCGCTTCATCACGCTGGAAGGTGGCGAAGGGAGCGGCAAGTCCACCCAGGCTCGTCTGCTAGCTGACCGCTTGCGCGGCACCGGAAAGACCGTCGTGCTCACGCGCGAACC
The DNA here is from genome assembly GCA_049314415.1 of Polymorphobacter sp. GTDB lineage: Bacteria > Pseudomonadota > Alphaproteobacteria > Sphingomonadales > Sphingomonadaceae > Sandarakinorhabdus. The sequence goes on along the minus strand of JBMOFG010000248.1, from coordinate 63 downwards.
AGGGGGTACGCCTGGCGCAGAAGCCGTTCGCGGACTTTTGGTTAACGGTGATACCGACCGCTG
>JBMOFG010000247.1:0-4006 GCA_049314415.1 Polymorphobacter sp. | reverse complement strand
GTTAGCGTCGGTGGCAGTACCCAGGTCGAACCGAGCTTGCCGATGCCGCCGGTGGTGCCGGTCTTGCCCTTCAGGCCATGCCGCGTTGTCGCCAGCACCAGTTCGAAGCCGATGTTGTCGGTCGCCATATAGGTAAAATCGAGCTCCGGCATGAAGCTGTTCCCAACACCGACCTGCTCGGCGGGCAGGCTGGGCAGGATCCCACCCGAGCTTTCGTTCGGCGCGACCAGAATGGCACGCACCCGCATCAGCACATCGCCTTGTGCGGCCGCAGCCGGGGCAGCGATGATGAGGCCGAGAGCGGCGAGGGGGAGCAGGCGAATCATGGTTTGATCCTTTCGGGGTTGATGCCTTTGGCCTAAGCGCGCCTTCGGTTTTGACATTGATCTAGAACAATTTTTTCTTTGATCTGGATCAACGACCGCGCCGGCATCGCCGCGTTATCGCCGCCAGCATGACCTATCACTCCGATCTCCTCGCCACGCCGGTGCCGCGTTACACCAGCTACCCGACCGCTGCCGATTTTCATGATCGAATCGGCTCGGCCGACATGGCGGTGGCGCTGGCCTCCGTGGCGCGTGATGCGCCGATTTCGCTCTACGTCCATGTCCCCTTCTGCCGGCAGATCTGCTGGTACTGCGGCTGCAACACCGGCCATGTCGGGCGGGGTGACCGGCTCGCCGTTTATCTCGGCCGGTTGCGCGCCGAAATTGCTGTGGTTGCGGCGCATCTCGGCGGCCGGGGCCGGGTGACGCGCATCGCCTTTGGCGGCGGCAGCCCCAATGCCGTTGCGGCGGGCGATTTCGCTGCGCTGCTCGCGACACTGCGGACCAGCTTTGCCGCGGCTGACGCGCTGGTGTCGGTCGAGATCGATCCGCGCGCCTTTGATGCAGAATGGGCAGCGATGCTGCGTCGCAACGGTGTGACCCGCGCCAGCCTGGGCGTGCAGACCTTGTCGCCCGCTATCCAGGCCGCCATCGGCAGGGTGCAGCCGCAGGCAATGATCGAAAGCGCCGTGCGCCTGCTGCGCGATGCCGGGGTGACGTCACTCAATTTTGACTTGATGTACGGCCTGCCGGGCCAGCGCGCTGCCGATCTTGCCGATACGCTGGCCCGAGCCGTTGCGATGGCCCCTGACCGGCTGGCGGTGTTCGGCTATGCCCATGTCCCGCAGATGATCAGCCGGCAGCGCCGTATCGACGCCAGCGATCTGCCCAATTCTGAACAGCGTTTCATACAGGCGGCGCTCGCGGATCGGATGCTCGGTGAAGCCGGCTATCAGGCGGTGGGGTTCGATCATTTCGCGCTGCCGCACGATCCGCTGGCGGTGGCGGCGCGCGAAGGCCGGCTGCAGCGCAACTTCCAAGGCTTTACCGATGACGAAGCGGTGGCAACGATCGGGTTGGGGGTGAGCGCCATCAGCGCCTTTGCCGACCGCCTGATCCAGAATGACAAGAATAATGGCCGCTATAACGCTGCGCTCGATGCCGGGCTGTTCCCGGCGGCGCTAGGCTGCCACCGCGATGAGGATGACCGCTTTCGCGGGCACCTGATCACCAGCATTCTGGGGCTGGGCCATGGCGATGCCGGGTTGCTCGCCGCTGATCCCGAGGTGCGCTGTCGGCTGGCGCCTTTTGAAACCGCCGGGCTTATGCGCTGGCAGGGCACGCGCATCGAGCTGGCGGCCTCCGCCATGCCCTATGCCCGCTCGGTGGCGGCGGTGTTCGACCGTTATCGCGCCGGTTCCGCGGCGGATTTCAGTCGTGCAGTCTGAACCCGGCCCGCTGGCCTTGTGCGCCGCGCTGGTGGCGCTTCTGGGTATCGCGACCCCGTCGGCGGTGCAGGCCGGCGGGGTGATGACCCTGTGCAGTGGCGGCAGTTTGCCGGTGACGCCCGGGGACCGGCCACTACCCACCGACCCGGCGGCGTGTCATGCGCTGTGTGCGACGCGGCGCGGCGAGGAGGATCGATAAAACCCCCTCCCCAAAGGGAAAGCGATGTTATCTGCGCTTGTAGCGCACCACGGCGCGTTCCTTGACCTTGCCGCCATAGATGATGCCGGCCTTGTCGACCCAGATACCTTCGGCACCGCTCGTCGAGCCGGCATCGGGATTGGGGTCGGTATCGGGGATGAAGGCAGTGACCTTGCCGTCGGTCACGCTGCCGATGCGGATGCCGCGTTGCCAGCCGGGGTTATAACCATAACCGACGGGTGAGCGGCTTTCGGAATCGGCCGAATAAAGCACGTCGTTGCGGTCGATATACAGCCCGCTCGGCCGGCCGAACTGCTGCCAGCTGTCCAGCAGCTTGCCATCCTGGTCATAGACCTGGACGCGGTTGTTCCAGCGGTCGGCGACAAACAGCCGCCCCCGGCTGTCGATGGCGATCGCGTGTGGCGCGGTGATCTGGCCTTGCGCCGGGCCGGGTTCGCCCCAGGTCTTGAGCAGCTTGCCGCTCGCGTCGAACTTCATGATCCGTGAATTGCCGCGCCCAGCGTCATGGCCATCGTTGACGAAGATGATGCCCTGCTTGGTGACGGCAACAGCGCTCGGCTCGGTGAATTCGTCCGGCCCCGGCCCGGTGATACCGGGTTTGCCCAGCGCCAGCAGCACCTTGCCGGCGGGGCTGAACTTGATGACCTGTGCGCCCAGCGCCTTGCGGGTCGCGGTGGCGGGCGCAGTGCGGGCATCGGTCAACCAGACATTGTCCCCGGCATCGATGAAAAAGCCGTGGGGAAAAACAAAAAGCCCGGCGCCGAACGCCTTTATGAAATTGCCCTTGGCGTCGAATTCCATGATCGGATCAAGTGCGCTGTCGAGGCAATTGTTGGCGCCGCAGCGGTCGGCAACCCAGATATGACCTTTGCTGTCGACGGCAACGGCACTGGTCGAACCCATGGTGCGACCGGGCGGCAGCTTCAGGAAATCGGCTTCGGCGACATAGGGGTTCGGCTGACGGTTGGTCGCGGCATCGACTGCCGCTGGGGCGGGCAGATTTTCCAGGGTCCAGCGTTGCTGCTGCGCGAGGGCAGGGGTGGCGAGCAGCGCCGCAATGACCAGCAGGCGCTTCACTTGCCGCCTCCTTCGGGCTTCTGGGCGGTGATGCTGATCAATGCCAGCACTTCGCTGCGCCGGTCGAGCGGCTTTTCGCCTTGTGGAAAGCCATTATATTTCAACATATAGGCCAGCACATCGGCATATTCGTCGCGGGTGAGCGTCTGCGGTGCATTCTGCGGCATGGTCGTGCGCACCCGGTCGAACAGGTCACCCACCGTCAGCGTGTCCCAATGGCTGACGAATTCGCCGCCGACGAGGCCGGGGGCCTCGCCGGTGCCGTTGAGCGCGGCCCCGTGGCAGGCAGCACAGCGCGCCGCATAGACCGTCGCGCCGCGCTCGGCCTGGTCGGCCGAATAGACGCCCTGCCAGATCGAGCTGCCGGCCATCTGGGCGCTCGCGCCGCCCGCTGCGGCGATGGCCGCTAATCCGATGATCCAGTTGCGCATTGGTCAGATCCTCTTTTTCTGTCGCCCTTCCCGCACGGGGGAGGGCGTTTTGCCCTAGCGCTTGTCCGGCAGCGTATAGGCGATATACTCGCCCGAGGCGCTGCCGCCACTGGTTGCCACCACGATATACTGCTTGTCGCCGATCATATAGGTCATCGGCGAACCCGATTGCGGCGCCGGCATGAACAGGGCGCCGACTTCCTTGCCATTGGTCTTGTCATAAGCGCGCAGCATGGCCCCACGCGGATGGTCCGGGGTGGTGGTGAACTGGTTTTCGCCGGCAATGACCAGTGATTTTGTCACCAGCGTGCCGATCTGATAGGTCGCCTGGCCGGTGCGCGGGATGGTGACGCCTTTCAGCGCCGGGCTGTTGCGCACGAAATCGGGCGTTTCACCATGGGCGATCTGCCATTTTATTTCGCCCTTGTTGATGTCGATGGCGCTCAGCGTGCCATAGGGCGGCTTCATCAGCGGCAGGCCATCGACCGCGAGGCGCGGCGCGCC
>JBMOFG010000246.1:0-4023 GCA_049314415.1 Polymorphobacter sp. | reverse complement strand
CGTCGGAAAGCTTGTAGCGTGCATCGCAATTGGGACAGGAAACAATCACGGGACCAGTCTAGCCGGTCCTTTTGGTAAAAGGAATCGGCCATGCACGGCAAATGCGGTGATCCGTGGCGCTTGCCTCGCGCGCGCGGCTCGGCGATAGCGGCAATATGCACGACATCAAGCTAGTCCGCACTGATCCTGCCGCTTTCGATGCCGTCATGGCGCGGCGCGGAATTGTGTCGGCGTCGGCAGCGCTGGTTGCTGCGGATGCGCGGTTGCGCGCCATCCAGACAGAATTGCAGGCCGCTCTGGCGCGGCGCAACGAAGCCTCGCGCGACATCGGCGCGGCCAAGGCGCAGCGTGATCATGCTACCGCAGATGCGTTGATGATGGTGGTTGCGGTGCTCAAGGAGCGCGTCCCCGGGCTGGAGGCGGGCGAACGCGCCGCCCAAGCGGCATTGGCCGATGTTGCCGCCGTGCTGCCCAACATGCCCGCCGCAGATGTCCCCGATGGCGAGGACGAAACCGGCAATGTCGTCGCCCGGACGGTCGGCACCCGGCCCGAATTCGCTTTCACACCGCTGGAACATGACGCCGTTGCCGCGCGCCTGGGCTATGATCCCGAAGCCGCAGCGCGCATCGCCGGCGCACGCTTTGCTGTCCTCAGGGGACCGCTCGCCCGGCTGCACCGCGCGCTCGGCCAATATATGATCGATGTGCAGACCGAGCGCCACGGCTATGCCGAGACGGCGGTGCCGTTGCTGGTCAACCGCGATGCGGCCTTTGGCACCGGGCAACTGCCCAAGTTCGAGGACGATCTGTTCAAGACCACCGACGGCCGCTATCTTATCCCGACTGCCGAAGTGTCGCTGACCAACCTCGTGCGCGACGCGATAATCGATGCCGACATCCTGCCGCTGCGCCTGACTGCGCTGACGCCGTGTTTCCGTTCCGAAGCCGGCAGCGCCGGACGCGATACCAAGGGCCTCATCCGCCAGCATCAGTTCGAAAAGTGCGAACTGGTCAGCATATGTACTCCCGAACAGGCCGACGCCGAGCACGCCCATATGGTTGCGTCGGCGGAAGCCATTCTCGCAAACCTCGGGCTTGCGTACCGCCGGATGCTGTTGTGCACCGGCGATATGGGCTTCACGGCGCGCAGGACCTTCGACCTTGAAGTGTGGCTGCCGGGTCAGGATTGCTATCGCGAGATCAGCAGCATTTCCGATTGCGGCGATTTTCAGGGGCGGCGGATGAACAGCCGCTACCGGATGCGTGGTGACAAGGGAACAAAGGGCTTCGTCAACACGCTCAACGGCTCGGGGTTGGCGGTGGGCCGCACGCTGGTGGCGATCCTGGAAAACTATCAGCAGGCCGATGGATCGGTACGCATACCGGCCGTGCTCCATCCGTACATGGGCGGCATCACCGAACTCACCCCGGCATGACACGCCCTTCAATGACAAGGCAGAACCGATGCGCATCCTGGTGACCAATGATGACGGCATCACCGCCCCTGGGCTGGTGGCGCTCGAAGCGATTGCGGCCGAATTGTCGGATGATGTCTGGGTGGTCGCCCCTGCCGAAGAGCAATCGGGCGCCGGGCACAGTCTGACCCTCTCCCGGCCCGTGCGACTGCGCGAGATTTCGCCCAAGCGCTATGCCGTCCAGGGCACGCCAACCGACTGCGTCATGCTGGCGCTGGGGGCGGTGATGCACGATGCCAAGCCCGATCTGATCCTGTCGGGGGTCAACCGCGGCGGCAATCTTGCCGAAGACGTCACCTATTCGGGAACCGTTTCAGCCGCGATGGAAGGCTGCCTCGCGGGCATCCGTTCGATCGCGCTCAGCCAGGTTATGGCCGATTATGCGATGGGCAAGGAAGATTTCACCACCGCGACGGCGCATGGCCCGGCGATTATCCGTCATATCCAGTCGATCGACTGGCCGGCGGGGGTTCTCATCAACATCAACTTTCCGCCGGTGGCTGCGGATAAAGTTGCCGGCGTGCGCGTGACCGAACAGGGGTTCCGCGATTACGGCAACATCCACCTTGTCGAGCGCATCGATCCGCGTGGTTTTCCCTATTATTGGCACGGGTTCGGCAAGGAGAAGCTGATCCCCGGCCACGATACCGACCTCAGGGCGATGCACGAAGCCTGTATATCGGTAACGCCGTTGCATCTCGACATGACGCATTACGCGACGATGACGGCGCTCAGATCGGCACTGGCGCCGCTCGCCGAAGCGTAGCCGCGCGCCCATTCGCCGCGGTCGTTGCCCGATGCCACTGGCCGCGAGCGATGCCTTGTCCTAGATATTTTGGCGATGACCCGCCGTCGCCTCCCATTGTTGCTGTCGATCCTGCTGTTGGCGGGCCTTACGGCCTGTGTTCCGGCGGCACGGCGGGGTTCGCCGTCCCCGGCCAAAGCGTCGCGTGCCGCGCCCTACCCCCCGCCCAAACCCGCATGGCAGGCGCGAAAGGTCGTCACCGATGCGATCGCTGTGCCCGGCGGCCGGCAGCATATCGTCAAGTTGGGGGAGACCGGCATCGCTATCGCGCGTGCTTATGGTGTTGAATGGAGCAAGGTCGCGGCTGCCAATGGCCTGTCACCGCCCTATCTGCTTGAAGTTGGCACGCGTTTGCTGTTGCCGACCGCGAGGCAAGTGGCGGCAATGACGGTCGAAGACCGTGCCCGGGCGTTTAACTTGCAGATCGACGACATCATCACTGGCGGCGAACCGGCAGCACCGCGCCCGCCTGCCCGGAAGCCGGCAAAAAGGCCGGCATTGGCAAGACGGGGATCGTCGATAGCTGACCAGGGAGCGCCGCCATCTGTCGTCGCTGCTTTGCCGGCCTTGACCGGCGCTGCGCCGCGCTTCGCCTGGCCGGTTGACGGCCGCATCCTGTCGGGTTTCGGTGCCAAACCGGGCGGGCGCTTTAACGATGGCGTCAATCTCAAGGCGTCGGCTGGCACGCCGGTTCGCGCCGCGGGCGATGGCGTCGTCGCCTATGCCGGTGATGCCATCCCCGGGTTTGGCAATCTGCTGCTCATCAAGCATGCCGGCGGCTGGGTCAGCGCCTATGGCCATAATGATGCGCTGCTGGTGGCGCGTGGTACGCGGATCGCGCGTGGCGATATCATTGCCCGCGCCGGGGCAACCGGATCGGTTGTTGAACCGCAACTGCATTTCGAACTGCGCAGGGGGCGCACGCCGGTTGATCCGGCCAAGATCATCGGCGGCCGGTGACGGGTGACAGCGGCGCCGCTGTCGCGTAAGGCGCCGCGATGACTTTGACATTCGAATCCGCCCCGAAGGTCGGCATGGTTTCGCTCGGTTGCCCCAAGGCGCTGGTCGATTCCGAACGGATCCTCACGCAATTGCGCGCCGATGGCTATGCGCTGTCGGGGGATTATGCCGGCGCCGATGTCGTGATCGTCAACACCTGTGGCTTTCTCGACAGTGCCAAGGCCGAAAGCCTGGAAGCCATCGGCGAGGCCATGGCCGAAAACGGCAAGGTCATCGTCACCGGCTGTATGGGGCATGAGGCCGACAGCATCCGGGCGCGCTTTCCCGACGTGCTCGCCGTCACGGGGCCGCAGCAATATGATGATGTCGTCAATGCGGTGCGCGATGCGGCGCCGCCGGTGAAGAGCGCCTATCTTGACCTCATCCCCGACGCCGGGCTGAAGCTGACGCCGCGCCATTATAGCTATCTCAAGATCTCGGAAGGCTGCGACCATCGCTGCGCCTTTTGCATCATCCCAAGCCTGCGCGGCGATCTCGCCAGCCGGCCGCCGGCGGCGATCCTGCGCGAAGCGGCGGCACTGGTGAAGGGTGGTTCGAAGGAGCTGCTTGTCATCGCCCAGGACACCTCGGCCTATGGTGTCGACCTGCGCCATGCCACCTCGACGCTGGGTGGTCGCGAGTTGCGCGCCCACATTACCGATCTGGCGCGCGAACTGGGCCTGCTCGGTGCCTGGGTGCGGCTGCACTACATTTACCCCTATCCGCATGTCGATCAGCTGATCG